>JAZTXU010000150.1:0-10498 GCA_045636565.1 Acutalibacteraceae bacterium | reverse complement strand
ATATAAAATAGCGCTTAAAATGCTTATTGGCAAAATTATTGCAACGGCATTTGCATGAGCCGATTTTTGTTCTAACCCCATTTTTTTAAGAAGCGGTACGGCTATCATTCCACCGCCTGCACCTAAAAGTCCGTTAATGGCACCAATTAAGAGACCGAATCCTGCGGTTGTGATATTTGATTTTGTTTTTTTCATAAATTATCTCCTCATTTATTAATTTATCTTCTCCAAAATTTTAAAAAATAACCTTTTTCCGTTCTAAATAGGACAACCGTGACATACCATTAAACAGAAAACAAAAAATGGGAGCGGAAAAAATGGATACAAATTCTTTTGAGGCGGTGCTTTATGCAGTAACGCCTGAAATAAGAGGAGTATTAAATAAACTATCACCCACAGTGAAAAGTAATGCCGAAGAAATAAGGCTCAGGGCAGGTTTGCCGTTGGCGCTTACTGTTGCGGGGGATATTGTATTTGTGGACAAAGATTCAAAACTGTATTTTAATTATGTTCCGAATCTTTTTAAAATTTCAAATAGGGAGATAAACGAGTGCTTCAGACTTCTTTGCAAGGGCTCGGTTTTTGCCCACGGTGAAGAACTGAAAAACGGATTTGTTATTATGGATAACGGTTGCCGAGCGGGAGTTTGCGGTACCTTAAATGAAAACCTTGTTATGAAAGATATCACCTCAATCAATATAAGAATAGCAAGGCAGATTTTCGGTGCGGCAAATAGTATTGTTAGGGCAAACTTAACGGGAGGGTTGCTATTAGCGGGACCTCCCGGGAGCGGAAAAACCACCGTGCTTCGCGACCTTATAAGGCAGGTTTCTAACGGCGCTATGGGTAAGATGAAAAGAATTGCGGTAATAGATTCCAGAGCGGAAATCAGCGGTGGTGCGAATGGCTTTTGCGGTAACGATTTAGGGCAGAATACAGATGTTTTATTCACTCACGAAAGGGCTTTCGGGGTTGAAATAGCACTAAGAACCATGTTTCCGGATATTATAGCGTTTGATGAAATCGGAAATGAAAAGGAACTTTCAAGTGTTATGCAAAGTTTTAATTCGGGTGTTGATGTTTTTACAACCGCGCACATCGGCACCACCGATGAGTTGATGAAAAGAGCAGTCACAAGAAAACTTATCAAAAGCGGTGTGATTTCAAATGTAGCATTAATGCCGCAACTCCACGGAGCACCGATTAAACTTATTTGCGTAAAGGAGTTATGCCGTGGGATTGCTGTTTAAGATTGCGGGACTTTTGGTGATTCTTGCCGTTTGTACCGCTTTCGGTTATGAAAAATCCCACAGTATAAGAAAAAGAGCCGGTATTTTAAATTTTCTTCACCGTGCAACCACTCTTTTGGCAGAGTATATAAAGTCAGATGGCGGAGAAATATCAAAACTTCTGCCACGTTGCTTTGGCGATGATTTCGTGAAAGTAAACGATAACGAACTAAACTTCAAAAAAGATTTTCTCGAAAAATCGGATATTGATTTGTTGAAAGAATTTTTTGAGGGTTTAGGTTTTGGGGATAAAAACAGCGAATATGAACGCACAAAACTTTTTGTGGCACTTATAAAAAAGCAGTCAGAAGAGGCAAACATGAAGGCGGAAAGTCTTTGCAAACTATATAACACGGTAGGTTTTCTTTCGGGGGTTTTTGTGTGCATATTCTTTTTGTAAGGGTGAAATTTTATGGATGTAAATTTTATATTTAAAATTGCCGCAATCGGAATAATTGTAACTGTTTTAAATTTGGTACTTATCCGCTCGGGGCGTGAAGAACAGGCAATGCTCACAACCCTTGCGGGACTTGTGGTGGTACTTCTTATGGTGGTAAATGCCATAGCAGATCTATTCACAACCGTTAAAGAACTTTTTGGATTATGACCGATACGCTTTTTAAAATTTTAGGGTTATGTCTTGTGGCAGCAGTGCTTGTGTGTGTGGTGGGCAAAAGTTCGCGCGAATACGGACTATTTATATCTGTTGCGGCAGGTGTGGTTATAGCGGTTATGGTGCTTAAAAACATATCCGCCCCTATAATTATAATTAGAGAAAAATTAGAAGAATACGGTGTTGAAATTGAGTATTTTAAGGTGGCGCTTAAAGCAGTAGGAATAGGATACATAACTTCATTTATTGCAGATGCTTGTCGCGATTGCGGACAGACTACCTTGGCGTTAAAGGCAGAACTTGCAGGCAAATGCGCTATTTTTATGCTTTCGGTGCCGCTTATAATTTCTGTGCTTGAAATGGCAGTGGAGTTCACAAAATGAAAAGGAAGATTTTAACTTTTTTAATACTGTTTTTTATGTTATCTGTTGAATGTTCGGCCACAGAGGTTGAAACGAATAAAATATATAAGGAACAGTATGATTTGAGCGGGGCGGGGGAACTCAATGAGAATCTGCCGCGTGACACATCGAAATATTTAGAACAAAACGGAATGAACCCCGAAAATCCCGATTGGGTTAATAACCTTACCACAAAAAATGTGTTTTCTCATATATGGGATTTTTTAAAATCGGGTGCTAAAAAACCGATTGCGGCATCTTTTGCAATACTTGCGGTGATTATTGTAAGCGCGGCGCTTGGCGGAATGGAAATTGGTAATTCTTCGGCTTCGGTGGCACTTTATGCCACGGTGCTTTCTGTGGCGGCGATTATATGCGTGCCGATTTTTTCGGTGATAAGCGCTTCGGTTAATGCAATGAAGGGTTGCGCGGTTTTTATGATGGCGTTTATACCTGTTTTTGCGGTAATTGTTGCTTCTTCAGGCTCGGCAATAACATCAGTTTCAATGAGCGCATTGTTACTTGGAACTGCACAAACAGTGAGTTTTATATCGAATTTTGTGGTAATACCGCTTTTGGGAGGCTTTCTTTCAATAAGTGTTGCAACCTCGGTCTCACCCATTTTGACACGCTCGGGTATTGCCGACGGAATAAAAAAACTTGCATTCTGGATAATGTCGCTCTTAACAACGGTTTTTATTGGAATTTTAAGTATTCAAACCGCTGTTAATGCCTCGGCTGATACTTTGGCAACCAAAACCGCTAAATTTATTGTTGGCTCTGCGGTGCCGGTTGCAGGAGCGGTATTATCAGAAGCGCTCACAACGGTTACCGCATCAATGGGTATGCTTAAAGCATCGGTTGGTGTTTATGGGGTTGTGGCCTGCCTTGTGATATTTTTGCCGCTTTTGGCAGAATTATTTATATGGAAGGTAATGCTTGTGCTTAATGCAATTGTTTCAGATTTGTTTTCACTTCCTAAAATTTCGGGTCTTTTAAGGAGTGTTGATACTGTAATATCGGTTATTATTGGCATAATTCTGCTCACCGCGGCTATGTTTGTGATATCGCTTGGAATTGTTGTATCATCGGGTAAAGTGTAATGAAAATATTTTCTCAATTAGTAGTGGCTTTTTGTGCTTCAAGCGTTTTTATCGGAGTGCTTTATTTACTCTGTCCCGACGGCGTGATGTCAAAATCGGTTAAATATATTTTGGGTCTTTGTTTTTTGGTTTCGGTAATAGCGGCGGCTGGAATCACCGTTAAAACCGATGATTTCAATTTCAATGAATTTGAATTTCCAGAGGAAACAGTCCAAAATACCCAAATTGAAACCGCCAAGCAGGTTTATTCTTATGCTTTGCTGAAATCGGGTATAAATTTTGAAAAAATAGAACTTTCCACTAATAAAGCAGCGGATGGCAGCATAATAATTAATAAGATTATTATTTATTCTGATGCTAACCGAGAAGAAGTAATTGCGGCCTTGGGCGAGGCAGCCGAGAATTTTGGGGTTGAAATTATCAATGAATAATATTCTGAATAAATACATAATAAAATTTAAGAATCCAAAAACTTTGATAATAGCGGGTGTGGCGGGTATATTGCTGATATATTTGTCATCATTTTTTACGGGAAACAGTGAAAGCGAAACAGAAAAGGTGATTGCAGAAAGTGTTTCTCTTAGTGAATATCGTGAACAGTTGGAGGACGACATCTGCGAAATGGTGAAAGAAATAACCGGCAATAAAAATGTTTCGGTAATAATAACTCTCGAAAGCGGCATAAGATATTCTTATGCCGATATAAAAGAAGAATCGGTTACAAGTAAAACAGCAACCGAAAACGAGAGTAATGAAACCGAGTTTAAAAACGGGTATATTACCGTAAAAGATGCAGATGGCTCGGAAAAGGCTCTGCTTGTGACCGAAAATATGCCCGAAATCAGAGGAGTTGCCATTGTTTGTGCTGGAGGGGATAATGAAATAATCAATGATAAGATAAAAAATGCCGTAACGGCGGCGTTTAATATAACATCTAAAAGAGTTTATATTTGTGGAGGTAGCAGATAATGAAAAAAGGTAAGGTTTTAGGAAAAGGGCAAATAACTGCTTTGGTAATGGTTGCGGCTTTGGGTGCGGCGATATGGCTTAACACGAAGTATTTGCCGTCAGATACAAAATATCTCGGTGAGGCTTCTTATGTGGATAATACATTAGAGGGAGAGGTGGTGCAAACCTCTGCTAAAGGGGAATCAAAAAAAGAGGATTACTTCAAAACCGCAAAGGAAGAGCGTGAAAAAGCACGGCGAGAGGCTTGCGAAACTATTGAAGAAACCATCAAAAGTGACAAACTTACCGAATCTGATAAAAAATCCGCTTTGGCTAAAATAGAGGAAATAGGTGCAAGAATAGAAAGTGAAAGCAATATAGAGGCATTACTTAAGGCTAAAGGTTTTGAAAAAACTTTAGCAATTATTACAGATACAGGTATCAGCGTTGTTGTGAAATCAGAAGGGCTCACCTCTGCTCAAACCTTGCAAATTCAAGATATTATAACCGAACAAACAACCATAACCCTTGAAAATATTAAAATTATTCCCATAAAATAAAATGTTTTACATAAGTTTTAAAAATTATTGTTGTGTTATTTGAAAAATGTGTTATAATATATATGATAATTAATATATGTATAGAAAATTTTAAATAAAACACAACGGAGGATATTATGGATAATATTAGAACAGAACTTTCAATAAATACCGCGGTAATTGAAAAAATGGCAGAAATAGCCGCTAAAGAGATTGACGGTGTGGTTGGTCTTGTTAAAAAATCCATGGACCTTAGGGGCGCTGTTAAAAACAGAAACGCTTTCAAAGGCATTAAGATTGAGGCCGTAAACGGTGCTGTTAAAATCAGTGCTTACATTTGTGTTGAAAGAAATGCTCGCGCAAATGAGGTTGCTGAAAAGGTTCAGGCTAACATAAAAGAAAAGGTTCAGACTATGGCAGGCACCGCAGTAACTCAGGTAAATGTTATTGTGGCTGATGTTAAGTTTTCAGAAACTGATGCTAAATAATTTTTTAAATTTTAAAAATAGCTTAATCGGTGATAATCGGTTAAGCTTTTTTTATGTCAAAAAAATATTTTGATTGACTAAATTCTGTTTTAATTGTAAAATGGTTTCTTGGTGATTGTTATATATGAATAACTCTAAATGGTATAAAAACGGAGTGAGGGATGGAATTCCAATAGCTCTCGGTTATTTTGCGGTTGCTTTCACTCTTGGAATAGCGGCGGCAAATGCAGGGCTCACCGCATTTCAGGCTCTGCTTGCCACAGCACTTACCAATGCTTCGGCAGGTGGATATGCAGGATTCAGCGTTATTGCCGAAAGCGGTGGATATGCCGCAATGGCGATAATTCAGTTAATAGTAAATGCGCGGTATCTCTTGATGTCGGCTTCATTAAGCCAGAAACTAAAACCTGAAACATCTTTACTGCATAGGGCGTTGGTGGCTTTTGATGTTACCGATGAGGTATTTGGTATTTCGGTTTCGGTTAAGGGTGACCTTAATCCCTTTTATAATTACGGTGCTATGACCGTGGCAATCCCCGGTTGGTGCCTTGGTGCTTTTTGCGGTGCGCTTATGGGCGATATTTTGCCTGCAAGTATTATGAGTGCTTTAAGTGTGGGTCTTTACGGAATGTTCTTGGCAATTATCATTCCCCCTGCAAGAAGGAATAAAATTATTGCCTTTTTGGTTGTAATTTCAATGGCGCTTTCCTTTGCTTTTGCAAAATTGCCCGTGGTTTGCGATATTTCTTCGGGTATGCGAGTTATAATTTTAACGGTTGTGATTTCTCTTGCGGCGGCAATAATTTTCCCAAGGGAGGATGAAGCCGATGAATAATGTTTATATTTACATATTAATAATGTTTGCAGTAACATACCTTATAAGATTGTTACCGCTGACCCTGATACGCAAAAAAATCACCAACAAAACCTTAAAGTCATTCCTTTTTTATGTGCCTTATGTAACCCTTGCGGTTATGACCTTTCCTGCAATCCTTGAAGCCACAAATAGTATATGGTCGGGTGCATTAGCCTTGATTTCGGGTGTGCTGTTAGCTTATTTCGGCGTAAGCCTTTTCGGTGTTGCGGTTTGTTCCTGCGCGGTGGTTTTTATAACTGAACTTATAATTAAATACATATAAAAAATGCCCTTATCCATAAAAATGGATAAGGGCTGAATTTTTAATATCCGAGAGAATCGTTACAAAGTATTACCGTAATACGGTCTTTAATTCTCTGGTGTGCATTTACAAGGTAACTGCAGCATATTCTTCCTGCATATTCGCATCCCGCGGTCGTATTTGGGTTGTCACTCTTTTCGAGCGAAACACAGTGACCTAGCTTTGAGCAGGGACTATCAATCCCAAGTCTCACACAGTTTTTAGGTGCAACCTCACGCTTTATTCTTAAAAAGCCTTCGTTTACATCTTTTACGATTTTGTTTACACCCACAACCATAATTACCTTTTTCGGTCCGAATGCTATTGAAGAAATACGATTGCATAAACCGTCAACATTAACGAGCTCGCCGTTTTCGGTCAGCGCATTTGTTGAGCAGAAGAAGAAATCACAACCGATAGAGGCTTTAAAAGCTTCAAGTCTTTCTTCTTCGGAAATACCAAACCTTGAACGGTCAAGAAAATTGTACTCGGGAGACTTGATTAACTTCCAAACGCCACTGTCGATAAGTGACACAGAACCGCCTGCGGTAATTGTGCAACCTTCAAAAAGCATTTCTTTTACAATAGGTACTATTTCTTCTTTTTTCTCGCAAAATATTGCAGACATATTGTTTTTATTTAAAGCATCAATAACTAAAGCTATTTTTTCATTCATAAAAACACCTTCTTTTAAAAATCACCCGAAGATTCTCATCTTCGGGTGAAAGTTTTATTTTGCATAATCTACCGCACGGCTTTCACGGATAACATTAACCTTAATCTGACCGGGGTATTCAAGTTCGTTTTCAATGCGTTCGGCAATTTCGTGAGAAATAAGCACCATCTGGTCATCAGAAACAACCTCGGGCTTAACAACAATACGAATCTCTCTACCTGCCTGAATGGCGAATGAGGTTTCAACTCCGCTGAAGGAATTGGCGATTTCCTCGAGCTTTTCGAGTCGTTTAATGTAGCTTTCAATGTTCTCGCGTCGAGCACCGGGGCGAGCTGCTGAAATAGCATCTGCCGCCTGAACAATAAACGCAATAAGAGATTTAGCTTCAGCGTCACCGTGGTGAGCGTGAATAGCATTAACAATAGTTTCGTTTTCACGGTATTTTTTAGCCGCTTCAACACCAAGCTGAATGTGTGAACCTTCCTGCTCGTGGTCAAGAGCTTTACCGATATCATGCAAGAGACCTGCTCTCTTTGCAAGGGTTACATCTGCGCCCATTTCGGCAGCAAGTAAGCCTGAAAGATGGCAAACCTCAAGCGAATGGTTAAGCACATTCTGACCATAACTTGTGCGGTAACGAAGTTTACCGATAAGTCTGATAATTTCGGGATGCAGGTTATGTATACCCGCCTCTATCATAGCGCGCTCGCCTTCCTGCTTGATTGTAGCCTCAACCTCAGCAGTAGCCTTTGCAACGGTTTCTTCGATTCTGCCCGGATGGATTCTGCCGTCAAGCACTAATTTTTCAAGTGTTACACGGGCGATTTCACGTCTTACGGGGTCAAAACTTGAAAGGGTAATAGCTTCGGGAGTATCGTCAATAATAAGGTCAACTCCTGTAGCGGTTTCCAAAGCTCTGATGTTACGTCCTTCACGACCGATAATTCTACCCTTCATTTCATCATTGGGAAGGGGAACAACAGATACGGTCATTTCGGATGAATGGTCTGCGGCACAACGCTGAATTGCCTGACCTAAAATGTCTTTAGCAATACGGTCTGCCTCGTCCTTAGTGTGCTGTTCAAATTCCATAATTTTAACAGCTTTTTCGTGGGTTAATTCACCGTCAAGCAATTCCAAAAGATGAGCCTTGGCCTGCTCTTTGGTGAAACCGGAGATTTTCTCGAGCAAATCCATCTGGCTTTGCTTAATACGGTCACATTCGAGCAACTTTTCATCAATTTCTTTTGCTTTTGCGGCAAGTTTTTCTTCTTTTGCTTCTAAATTGTCTGTCTTTCTGTCAAGAGTTTCTTCCTTTTGCTGAATACGATGTTCTTGACGCTGAACCTCGGCACGGCGTTCACGGAGATCCTTTTCGGTTTCCTGACGCAATTGGTGGATTTCGTCCTTTGCTTCAAGCAAAGCTTCTTTTTTTCTTTGTTCGGCGTTTTTCATAGCATCGCTAAGAATTCTTTTTGCTTCTTCTTCTGCAGAGCCGATTGTGGCTTCAGCAGATTTGCGGCGGTAAATAGAACCGGAAACAAAACCGATTACCGCAGTTAAGATAGCAACAACGCCACCGATAATGTAAGGCATAACGCACCTCCTATATAATAAACACGGAGTTTCGCTTCTGCATAATGGCAATATTCAAATTTATATATAAAAACAAAGCCTAACAGATGCAACGGGGTCCGCGCTTCGCCCCGTGATATAATTAACTTAAATTACGCGCAGTTCGCCAAATCTGCACATAAAAGCCAATATCCGCAGCTTAAATTAAATCTATCTTAATAATTTTACCACCACATATATAATATGTCAAGGAATAGTTGTGTATTTTATATAAAAAAACCACAAAAACCACTACTTATTGTGGTTTTAATGGTTTTTCGTTGACAAAAAATAATAATATTGATAAAATGTGAGTAAATTAGGAGGTGTTGATATGAAAAGGAGTAAATATAAACAGATATTAGACGAAACAAGCATAACCCTTAAAGAAAGCCGTAATGTGGTTATTGATAGGCTGATACAACAGAACGGTAGTTGTCGCAGTAATGACACTTATGGTGGATATTTATGTTTTCGATGCGATAAAAACGGCAGATTCAGGGTGGATGATTCAGGTAATAGCCGTTACTCTGATAGGTATCGCACCCATTATGTTGAGGGCGAGGTTTTGGAGGAAAATGGAAAAACTGTTGTTAAAATATATTCGGTACACAGTAAAATGTTGAAAATAGTTAGATATGTTACTACTATTATTGCGGCAATTTATTGTATTTGCGCGTTTATTTTAATGTCGTATCTTGATTCGGGAATATCAACAAAGCTTGTTGTAGCGGTTTTGCCAGTGGCATTTGTTTATTTTATTGTGTTTTCAAGAATGAACAAAGAAAGTAAAAATAAAAGTGTTGATTTTGAAATAATGAAGCAAGAGGTTATAAACCGAGTTGAAGCTGTAAAACTTTGGGATAAATAAATGAATTGTAAAAACAAATTATAGTTTATCTGTGATAAACTATAATTTAATACATTAATCTGTTGTAAAAAGCGGAAGAAGTTTTGATTCACTTCTTCCGCTTTTGTTATACCTTTTTAAAATCAATTTTTACGGTATCATCAACCGAAATTGAAACAGTTTTTATACTGCCTTCACTGTTTTCAACCACAATATCAACAATTTTAGATTCGATTTCGCGACGGATTGCGTTGCGAATCTCACGAGCTCCCCGCTTGCTGCCAACACACTTGCTTGCAAGGTATTTGCAAACCTTTTTATCGTATTTAACCTCGATAAGTTTTTCTTTTAAGGCTTCTTTCAACTCATCGAGCATTAAAGCCGCGATTTTGGTTAAGGATTCCTCGTTTAACGGGCTGAATACAACTATTTCATCAACACGGGCAATGAATTCAGGGCGTAAAAACTCTTCAAGCGCTTTGAGTGCCTTTTCCTTTGAGGCATCGGCAACAGTTTTACCAAAGCCCAAAAGATTATCGCTACGGTCGCTTCCTGCATTTGAGGTCATAACAACAATGGTATTTTCAAAGTTGACCATACGACCTTGCGCGTCAGTAACTCTGCCGTCATCTAAAATTTGAAGTAAAACATTAAGCACATCGGGGTGAGCCTTTTCAATTTCATCAAAAAGAATAACGGAATAAGGCTTTCTGCGTACCTTTTCGGTAAGCTGACCTGCTTCATCGTAGCCGACATATCCGGGAGGCGCTCCAATAATTCGTGATACTGAATGTTTCTCCATAAATTCGGACATATCAAG
>JAZTXU010000149.1:0-6727 GCA_045636565.1 Acutalibacteraceae bacterium | reverse complement strand
CCCAATGAAGTAATTACCTTTTTAGGACCGTAAACATCGTCCCCCGCAACCGGATGACCTATATGCGCCATATGCACCCTTATTTGATGAGTTCTGCCGGTTTCAAGTTTTAATTTAAGATAAGTAAAACCATTCAGTCTCTCAACAACCTCATAATGTGTAACCGCTTCCCTGCCACCTTCAACTATTGCCATTTGCTTTCTCTTTACGGGATGTCGGTCAATAGGCGCATTAACGGTACCATTATCATTCTTTATATTTCCGTAAACCACGGCGGCATACTCGCGTGTAAAGGAATGTTCTTTAATTTGAAGTGCCAAAGAATTATGGGCAAAATCATTTTTTGCAACCATTAAAAGACCGCTTGTGTTCTTATCAATTCTGTGAACAATACCGGGGCGCATAACTCCGTTTATGCCCGAAAGTGAATCACCGCAGTGATACATTAAAGCGTTAACAAGGGTTCCCTCATAATTGCCTGCCGCAGGGTGAACAACCATTCCCTTGGGTTTATTAACAACAAGAAGAAAATCATCTTCATAAACTATATCAAGCGGTATATTTTGGGCTGTAACTTCATATTCGCGAGGCTCGGGCAAAGTAATCACAATCACATCACCCGATTTGAGCTTTGCTTTTTTTGTAATTTCATTACCATTTACGGTAACACAACCCTCTTCAATTAAATCTGCCGCCCTTGAACGCGAAACATCTGCACAAGCAGCACAGAAAACATCCGCTCTTTGAGAGGTGTTTTCTTCAAAAACAGTTTCAATTATCTTCATTTTCTTCCCTATTGGTATTCTTCTTCGACTTGGTTTTGAAATCGTTAATAATATCTAAAATAGCATAAAGTATCATCAAACCGCCGCCGATTACAATAGCGCAATCCGCAATGTTGAAAACAGGAAAACTTTTCCAAAAATCAAACTGCAAGAAATCAACTACCGCACCGCCTCTTATTATACGGTCGATCATATTTCCAATTCCGCCTGAAATTATAAGACTTAGCGCCCAAAACAAAATTTTGTTTTTACCACCCATTTTGACCATAAAAACAACGCAAATCGCCATAACTATTGCGGTAAAGCATATTAGCGGAATTGTTTTGCCGCTAAACATTCCCCAAGCGGCACCATCGTTAGTGGTGGAAGTTATATTAATTAATCCGCTAATAAAATTAGGGATAATAACATGATTAGCGGCAACATAAAATTTAGTCAACTGATCAATTACAATTACAATAAGACCGCATAAAACGGCCAAAATAATTGAAATCACAAATATATCCTCCTCGAAAAAGGCTTTAAAGCATTAACCTAATTCAGCAACCTCAAAACCATCTGTATCATCGGTGTTATCTTCCGCAGTTAAGGTCTCAGCCGTTTCTGCTTCAACCACCATAGCAGCAGATTTAGAAACAAACTCCTCAGGTGCAGGTGCCGAATCAAAAGTTGTAGAAACTATTTCTGCCAAATACTTAGGGTCATTTGGAACACTATCGGGTATTTTATTTAAAATTTCAAGATGCTCTCTGTATTTATTGGTAACAGCGGTCTTGAAAGCGGCAATTTCTACTTTCAACTTATCAAAAAGCATTTGTTGACGATTAACACTGTCATTAGCGGCAGCGGTAATACTGTCAGCCTTAGCCTGAGCCTCATTGACCATAGCAGAAAGTTCTGCTTCAAGTGCATTTTTTCTTTCTTGCGCTTTGAGTTCAAAAGTAGCTGATAACTCTCTTTCTTTTTCAGTTATTAAATTAATACTGTTCTCAGCATTGCGAATGATTTCCTCACTCTTAATCTTAGCCTCTTTAACAATACTGTCAGCCAAGCCCTGTGCACTTAATAAAACACTCTGCAAACTGCTTTGAGCCTCTTTATATTCTTTAATTTCTTTTTCATAATTTTCAAACTTAGCCTGATAATCCTTGATTATCTTTTCGAACTGATTGTAATCAGCCTCTATTTTATCCAAGAAAATATCAACCTCTTCTTGCTTATAACCGCCCATGGCTTTTGAAAATTTAACGCTGCTAATTTCGTTTGAACTTAACATAAAGACACCTCTTTATATGTATTTCTGATATTTTATAACAATACGGTTTTTACGGGTTTTACCATCAAGCGAAGTAATAATAAATTTTCCCTTTCCTCTCACGGTAACCGCATCACCCGAAATTATACTTTTTGTTGCTTTTTCGCAAACAACCGAATTAACACTCACCATACCGTCTTCAATTTTTTGAAGTGCGGTACCGCGAGAAACATTACAAAGTTCGGACACAACACAATCAAGCCGCTCCGATGCCACAGTCCCTTCAAACTCAGCAAGTTTGCCTATTGGCGGCAAAGGTAACGTAAAACCTTTTGAAACCTCAACACCAACTCTGCCTACCTTTTCAATTTGAGAAAGCACAAAACCTGCAATATCTTCTGAAACAAAAACCACCGTTCTGCCCTCTTCAACCAAAATATCACCAACAGATTCGCGCGTAATACCAAGCCCCATAAGACTTCCCAAAAAGTCCCTATGGCACAAAGTATCAGTAATTCTATATTTAAAAGTAAGAGGAACTATCGGAAAAAGCCTCTCTTCATCCCATTCAGGAAAGCAACCAAGCATCACCCTTTCCGATACATCATAACCGCCAAAAAGTACAAAATCAACACCGCGGTTTTCAAGGGTACGCTTAACCAGCACCGCTTCTTCCATGCTTAAAAATCCAAGGAATTTAGGTCTGTTAGTCCGTTCGCATATATCAGCAGTATCAAAGATACGAGCTTTTAAAATTTCCGCATCCATTAAAGATATAATGTTTCGTCAAAATCCTCAGCAAGCAATTCGCCCATCATATCTACACCGTGAGGCACAATAAGGAAAGTTCCTCTTGAAACCTTGCGGATATTACCGTGAAGTGCGTATGTAGCGCCGCCCAAGAAATCAACAATTCTTCTTGATAAATCCTTATCAATATTTTCAATATTAAGCACAACAGTCTTTCTCTCTAACATATGGTCAGTTATAGAAGTAACATCCTCGTATCTTTCAGGCTTAACAAGAACAACCTGCATCTGACCGGGAGTAAAACTTACAGTTTTATTTTTTGAACCACTTACAACGCGCGGAGCCTGTTCTACGCGCTTTTGTGTATAACTTTCCTGCGGCTGAACAACCTTGCGCTGCGCAGACTTTTCTGTGGTTTCCTCATACTCCTCTTCGTAATCTTCCTCATCAGGAACTACAAGTATGTTTTTGATTTTTTCAATAATGCCCATTTTTATTCTCCTTTAAATTAATATATTCTTCTGCCGAAAAGGGCAGTTCCAAGACGAATTAAATTTGCACCTTCTTCAATGGCAATGTCAAAATCATCGGACATACCCATTGAAAGGTACTGCATAGTACTATTATCTATTTTTTTAGTTCCAATGTCAATAAACAGTTTATGCATTTGCTTAAAATATTTGCGATTTTGCTCTGCAATCTCGCATATTGGGGGTATTGCCATAAGCCCTTTTATATGAACATTGGGCAAAACGGCAATTTCGCGAAGATTTTCTTCAATATTTTCGGGTGAGAATCCCCATTTTGAATCTTCACTGCCAATATTTACCTCTAGCAAAACATCAATTTCTTTACCAAATTTTACCGCTTGCTTTGAAATTTCTTTTGCTAACTTTAGCGAATCAACCGACTGAATCAGCTCAACCTTATCAATTATATCCTTTACTTTATTTGTTTGTAAGTGACCTATAAAATGACGGTGAGCATACACAATATCATCATTTTTCGTAAGTAATTCCTGTACCTTGTTTTCGCCGATGAAATTAATTCCTTTGCTTATCGCATAATTAATTGTTTCAGCATCAACTGTTTTAGTTGCCGCAAGCAAGATTATATCCTCTGCTTTTCTGCCTGATTTTTTTGCCGCAATATTCAATTTTTCCGTAATTGCAGCAAAATTCAAATCAAACTCATTAGCCGACAATTTTTCCATCATACAGATTCTTTCCTTTCACAACTACTCGGTCATAAAGTTTTAAAGCCTTTTCATTGTCATTCTGTTTTTCGCAGATAATATAATTATCAGTAGAATAAATAATTTCGACCGGTAAAAATTCCACCTGCATTCCGTTGAGCACGTAAACGCCTCTCACAGAATCAACCACTCTTAAAGCCTTGCTTGGCACTTTCAGACCACTGTATTCTGATTTAACAACAGTCATTGGACCACTTCTCATTGAAGCCAACTCACTGTTCATTTCACTGCAAGCAAAAACAATAACCGCCTGCGATTTTTTATCAGAAATATTGATTTTTTTAACAGTAACCGATAAAGTAGGTGAAGACTTCACGGTAGTAAGAATTTTTAATCTGTCCCCTTCTTTATAATTCATAGAATCATTAATAGAAACCTGAGCTGCTATATACCATTCATAATCCGAAACAATTTTACCTATGATATCTGAACCGTTGTTTTTAGGCTTTGCACTGCTTAACATTTCGGGAGTTAAATTTTCCACATCATCGCTGTTAAATACAGATTCGTAACCATCGGTTGCGGAAACAAAATAACCCGATTTTTCGGCTTTAATTTGCTTTTTAGCGGTTGGAAGCGGTTTATTAAGCTCTGCCTTTAAACTTTCAAGTTGAGAAGAAAAATCCGTACTTTCTCCCATTGCTGCCTGCCTTCTCCAAATAGTTGTAAGCAAATCCTCAGAGGCAGAATTAATATTCGAATAATTCCCCGTTGCCGCAGTACAAATAAGTTTGTTTAATCGGTCATTTATCTTAGTATTAATAAGGTCAAGATTTGCTGCCTCGATATCGTTATAACCTAAAATCTCCTCAATTTCGGCTATTTTATTTTCAACAGCTTGTCTTTCGCTAACTGAAATTGAAGCATTTTCGCTATCATAAACATTTGCGATAACGCCATCTTTTGCAACACGGTTACCGTCAGACACAACAAAATGCTTTACTCCGTTGCCGGAAAAACTAACAAGTGTTTCATTACGGATAATAACACCTGTAATGTCAAAACCATCAGTAGCGGTATAAAAAACTGTATTTTCGGTTTTTATTGGATTATAAAGAGTGGCAATAAGCTGATTGGATATAAACACTATTGCCAAAAGCACTAAAAATATTTTTAATACTGTTGTACCCTTCACAGCCTATTCCTCCTTTAAAAATTTTTCTGTTAAATTCAAAGCTTTATCAAGCATATTTTCTTTATCGGGAAAAATCCACTTTATTCTTCCATCTCGCCTAAACCAAGTTAACTGACGCTTTGCATACCGTCTGGTTTGTTGTTTCAAATGTTCAACAGCTTCCTCCAAAGAACATTCTCCTTTAAAAAAGCCATATAATTCCTTGTGACCAATAGCCTGAAAAGCACCTGTTGAACCCTCATTTTCAAATGTGGCTTTGGCTTCCTCTAAAAGTCCGTTTTCAAGCATTAAATCAACACGAAGATTTATTCGGTTATATAACAACTCGCGGTCATCATAAGTAATTCCTATTACCAACGGATTTAAATTTGATTCAATTTTATGCGATGCCTCATTGTGTTCGGTAACGGTTTTGCCCGTTTGTTTATAAACCTCAAATGCTCTTATAATTCTTCTGCGATTATTAGGGTGAAGCCTTGCGGCGGTATGAGGGTCAAACTCAGCCAAAGCTTTAAGCATTTCGTCTGCGCCCTTTTGGTCAAAAAGTATTTCAAGTTCTTCTCGCAAAGCATAATCGGTTTCTTGAGAACTATACTCGGTATTATCAAGTAAAGAATTAATATATAGCCCCGTACCGCCAACTATTATTGGCAACTTGCCGCGGGAAACAATATCATTTATACATTCCTTTGCTTTTATAACATAATCGGCAACTGAAAACTGATTATCAAGTTCCATAAACTCGAATAAATGATGTTTTATCCCCTGCTTTTCTTCCATGTTTGGAGCAGCAGAAGCGATGTGAATACCTTTATAAATCTGCATTGAATCAGCAGAAACAATTTCACCGCCGAACCTTTTTGCAAGTTCAATACTGACAGAAGTTTTGCCTGAAGCGGTAGGTCCTACTATAAATACTGTTTTAATTTTGTTCATTGTATTCTACCAAACTGTTTTTCAAGCTCACGCTTTTTAATTTCAAAAGCAACGGGTCTTCCGTGCGGACAATACATAATTTCTCTTGAACGCAACACCTTTTCTGCAAGGCTCTGCATTTCGAAAATAGAAATTTTATTGCCTGATTTTATAGCTGCTCTGCAAGAAACGGTATGCATAAGATTTTCTTCCCTTTCAGTGCTCACAGTACCGGCAGTAATAATTCCGGAAGCCACCTCTGAAACCATGGACGAAATATCTTCATTCACCAGAAAAACAGGTAATGCTCTCACCACAACAGTGGAATTACCAAAATCTTCAATTTCAAAACCATAATCTTCCAAAAGTTCAATATTGTTAATTAACGCATTGTATTCTTGCTTTTCGAGAACAACAGTCACCGGTGTTAAAAGCGCCTGAATCTCGGTCTTTTTATTTTTCTTTAATTCATTATACAAAATACGTTCGTGTGCAGCGTGCTTATCAATCATAAAAACGCTGTCTCCCATCTGAGCCACAATATATGTTGAGAAAACCTCACCGATAACGGTTATTTCCGGCTCGTTGTCTTCAACAAAAATATCAACAGAAATAGGTTCTTTCAACTTTTC
>JAZTXU010000148.1:0-1938 GCA_045636565.1 Acutalibacteraceae bacterium | reverse complement strand
ATTTCTTCATCATCAACTACAACAACACAGTCACCGATTGTTTCAAGATAACCTCTGAGTTCGGTAGGTTCTTTTTCACAATCTTTATTGCGGTTTACGATAAATTCAGTGCAATAAGTGAAGGTGATTTCGGTTTCAAATTCACCTGCTGCATTTCTTGATTCTTCTTCCTCCTCAGGCTCGGCATTAGCTGCTGCTTTTGAAGACTGAATGATAACACCGTCTTTAAATACAGAGTGCATACCTTTAAGGATAAGAACAAAGCCGAATCCACCCGCATCAACAACGCCTGCTTTTTTGAGAACAGGTAAAAGGTCCGGAGTTTTAGCCAATGCTCTTTCAGCACCTTTAATGGCTGCCTCAAAAACTTCCAACTCGTTTTTACCATCTTTATATGCTTTCTTAGCATATTCGGATGCGATACGTGCTACTGTAAGAATTGTACCCTCGGTAGGCTTCATAACTGCCTTGTAAGCGGCTTCAACACCGTCACTAAAAGCATCTGCAAGGTTTCTGGGGGTAACAAACTCATCGTCTGCAATACCCTTGGCGAAACCGCGGAAGAGAAGGGAGGTGATAACACCTGAGTTACCTCTCGCACCGCGAAGAAGGGCAGAAGCATTTACGGATGCCACCTTGCCTGCGGTAGCACCACTTAACTTTTCGAGTTCTCTTGCAGAGTTTGAAAGGGTTAAAGACATATTTGTACCTGTATCACCATCAGGCACGGGGAAAATATTTAGATCGTCGCATTGTTTGCGGTTATTTGCAAGATTATTTGCCGCTGATATAAAGGCATCACGCAATAAATCACCGTTTATCAATTATAACACTCCTTAAAGAAGCCTTTATAGGCTATTCTGTAATACCATCTACTTTTACTACAACCTTGCTTACGTCAATGGATGTAGCTTCCTTAACAATGTATTTCACCTTTTCGGTAATACTTGTTGCAATAGCGTTTATATTCATACCATAGGTAACCATAATATGAAGTTCAACAACTACATTTTCTTTAACTTCATAAACCTTTATGCCGGTATTGATGGGCTCATTTCTGGAAAATTTACCCAAAATACGCTGGCGACCACCACTCGGTACCATACCAACAACGCCGAAGCAGGTGGTTACCTCGTGACCGATAAGTTTTGAAAGATATTCCTGAGACATATCAATTTTACCTATTCTGGTTTCATAAGCTACCATAAAAATCCTCCTATTTATATTTAAGATTAATTATTATAAATATATGATTCAATTGAAGAATAAATATCACTCACGGATGAGTTATTTACATTTTCAATATTGTCATTATAAAAAAGCACTCCTGTGCGGTAACAAACGGGAATGAAAGGCATCTCCGTTTGCAAAACCGAAGCAACATCGGCGATTGTGTTTTTGGCATTATAAAAACCCTCAACAACAACCTTGATATTATCGGTTTGTGTTAGTTGTTCATTTGCTTCTGATGAATTTTCAACGTCAGAAGCTTGCGGTTTTTCTTGTTTTTCATTTTCTTTTTTTGTTTCGGATTTTAAGCCATAAGCGGTTAAGCCATCTGCCAACACCATATTTGAAATATCCATATTATCGGTAATTCTTACTTCACCGATATATAACTGAAACTGACCTTTTTTAAGAGCATCAATATACTGAGCATATTTCTTCTGAACAACTGTTATATTTATACCGTAAGTTTTAAGTTGATTTGCTATCTGCATTGCGGCAGATACTTTTAAACGATTTTCGGAATTGACAAGAAGGGTGAAATTGAGTTTTGAACCATTCTTGTTAATGCGATTATTTCTGTTATCTAAACTATTATATCCTATTTTCTCTAAATTCTCAATAGTTATTTGTGAATTTGCCTCAATTTGTATGTTTTGGACAGATTTTGTAGGATTCCACACGGGATTATAGAAACCTTCTGCGGCTATT
>JAZTXU010000147.1:0-10457 GCA_045636565.1 Acutalibacteraceae bacterium | reverse complement strand
TTGTGATTTAAATTACAGAGGAAAGCTTTGGACACGCGAAGAAGCAAACAAGGCTATGACCGAATTATGCCAGTATGTTGATGTTTGCATTTCTAACGAAGAGGATGCAAAGGATGTATTCGGCATTGAGGCAGAGGGTACTGACATTTACGGCGGTAAACTCAATCACGAAGGCTACAAGTCGGTTGCAAAGCAGTTGGCTGACAAATTCGGCTTCGAAAAGGTTGCAATCACACTCAGAACATCTATTTCCGCTAACGATAACGATTGGGCAGGTATGCTTTATGATGGCGAGGATTATTATTTCTCAAAGTCTTATCATTTACATATTGTTGACCGCGTTGGCGGTGGCGACTCTTTCGGCGGTGGACTTATTTATTCACTTTTAAGTGGCAAATCTTCAAAAGAGTCTATCGAGTTTGCAGTTGCAGCTTCTGCTCTTAAACATTCAGTTGAGGGTGACTATAACCGCGTGTCTGTTTCAGAAGTTGAAAAGCTCGCAGGCGGCGATGGAAGCGGTAGAGTGCAGAGATAATGAAGAAGGAATGTTTTATGAATTTCCCATCGATACTCAGAACTCCTGATTTTGTAACGGGTGCCACGGATAAGAGCAGTTACCGTTTTGAAGAAGAAACAAATGCTTCTTGTCCTGTGCAATATGATTTTGTGATTGAGAATAACAGCGCAAAAGTTATTATTCATCCATCGGGTGCTCCTGTGAAATTTTTGAAGTTAAGATTTGGTGCAGATTTATCCTTTGCGGAAAGTGTTTGTGGGGATACTTGGGTTTGTTGTGGAAGTGAAAAGCCGATTTACTGGTCAAGTATTACAGGTTACCGCAATTTACCTTGGTATTTCTATTTGCGCGGTGGCGAAAAAATGGCTTGCTACGGTGTTAAAACGGGAGCAGACTGTTTCGCCTTCTGGCAGGTTGATACAAAGGGAATAACCCTGTTTTTGAATTTGACTTCGGGTGCGGGCGGCACGGATTTAAAGGAATCATTAGTTGCGTGTGAAATAGTTGAATATTTTGCACCTGATTATCAGGATGCGTATAAAACCGCCGATATTTTTGCGAGTATGATGTGCGATAACCCTAATCTGCCTGAAAAACCGATTTTTGGTCTTAATGATTGGTATTGGGCATACGGTAAGGTTACCCACGATATTGTAATTAAGGAAATTGATATATTATCGGGTTTGACACAGGGTTTAAATAACAAACCATTTTTGGTTATTGATGCAGGTTGGCAAAAACTTTATGATGGAAATTATATTGGCGGACCTTGGGAAAGCGGCGAAAAATTCGGAGATATTAAGCGCACAAGCGAGGAAATTCATAAAAAAGGTATAAATGCGGGTGTGTGGTTCAGACCAATACTTACCCGTGAGGAATTGCCTGAAGATGTTGTTTTAAGAAAACACGATGACGGTTTGGTGTTAGACCCTTCGCATCCTTACACGCTTGAAAAGGTGGTAAGTGATGTTAAGAAAATTTCGGGCTACGGATTCGAAATGATAAAGCACGATTTTTCTGTATGGGACATTTTAGGAAAAGTTCCGGGTGAAGATTGCACTGTTGATTTTTATTCATCATCGAATGCTTTATCCAAATTTTATGATAACACTAAAACCACCGCCACTATCATAAAAGAACTTTACCGCACAATTCAGAATGCGGCAGGTAAAACCTTGATAATGGGTTGCGGTGTTGTAAATCATCTGGCAGCAGGTATTCATCAAATTAACCGAATAGGTATTGACACAAGCGGCAGACACTTTGCTTTAACGCTTAATAACGGAATCAATTCATTTATGCGTTTGCCACAGAACAGAAACTTTTATATTACTGACCACGATTGTGCCGCATTCACACCCAATGTACCTTTTGAGGAAAACCTTAATTTCCTTGAACTTTGTGCTATCAGCGGTACAGTCACAATGGCATCAATAACTCCCGATTTGTTAAGTGCAAAGGAACTGCAAAAAATTGCAGATGTTTTCAAAATTGCAGACGTGGTAGGTAACCGAGTGGATATTGTCAATTTTGAGAAAACTTCAATGCCCGAAAAGTTCATTTATAACGGTGATACAAAGGAGTATAACTGGTTTAAATATTATAACGGTGTGCGCACACAGTATAACTGGATGAAATAATGCACGCTTTAAAAGATGTTGGTTTTAAAGGCCCCTTAACCTTTGAATGTGATAATAGCCTTAGACCTGCTAAGTTTTGGCTAAAAATCCACCATTTGAACTTCAAAAAGAAATTGAAAAGTTTATGTATAGCGTGGGTAAATGTATTTTAAC
Source organism: Acutalibacteraceae bacterium (assembly GCA_045636565.1). Classification (GTDB taxonomy): domain Bacteria; phylum Bacillota; class Clostridia; order Oscillospirales; family Acutalibacteraceae; genus UBA737. Next base: position 8,147 of record JAZTXU010000147.1, on the reverse strand, counting down.
CGCTTATGATGAGTTTGAAGGTTAATAACATAGATAAAATCGGCTGAAGATGTGAGATTCACTTCTTCAGCCGATTGTTAATATTACTTTATAATTAATGTGCCGTTTTCTTCTGTTATGGGTAGCAATACAGTGCGCTCGCGCGAATTATCATTCGGAACATTAGGTGAATGGCAGCATAAATAAAGCTCACCCTCAATACTTTTGAAAATCATTCCGTGACCGCCGTCGTTTCCGTCACCCTTTTCTTTAGTGAAAAGTAAAGAGTCTTGCTGAATCCAATTTCCGTCCACCTTGCCATTATCACTTTTGGCAATAGCAACACAGTAGTCGCCGTTATCTGTGAAATTAGACCAAATCATCAAAAGCTCGTTTTGCTTTGTGGTGTACATAAAGCAACCGTCGGTAACGCGGGCATTTGTCCAAGAAGGGCTGTCGGCACGGAAAAGCTGGGTAGGCTCGGAAATCAGCTTGGATAAATCATCAGATAACTTTGCCGCCGCCATACGACCTATGTTATCATCTGTGCAGGTCCATTCGTGTACAAATATTAACCAAGGCTGGTTGTTTTCATCAATATAAAGTGTGGCATCAATGCAGTCAAGCTCGTGTGGGGTTACATGTCCGTCACTTATTTCAACAAACGGGCCAATAGGGGAGGGTGCTTTCAATACAGAGCAACCTCTATGCTCGGTGGCAGAAGAAAAATAAGTGGAGAGCATATAATATGAGCCGTTGTATTTATGAACCTCGGGTGCCCAAAACTGTTTTTCGGCATTTTGAGGTATTTCATAAACGAGTTTTTCTGTTCGTTTCCACTCGCCACTGAGACTTCCGCTATCGTTTACATAGCAATCCCAAACAGTTCCATTCCAATCTGTGTGGTTAACTCCTGTTCCGTATAAATAATATACTCCGTTATCTAAAAGCATAAATGGATCGCGCAAACCTTCAACATTTGTGATAATCATATTATTTTACCTCCGCTATGACGTCTTTAAAATAATTATATCATATCCTTTACAATTTAACAAGAATTAATTTAATGAACTCCAGTCGTAAAAAACATATCATAAATACACAATTTTTATAATTTATTTAATTGCAAAGAATTATGATTTGTGTTACAATAATTTACATATAATGAAATATTAGTATTATAAGCTGTTGAGGTATTTTAATGGGGCATATTTTTCCTTCGATCAAAGAATCGCTTAAATCGGTTTTGCCGATAGCGCTTATAGTTATTATTCTTTCGGTCACCTGCGTAACGCTTGATGCGGGTGTCCTTGTTCTGTTTTTATTCGGTACAATTTTGCTTATTCTCGGAATGAGTTTTTTCACCGTTGGTTCGGGAATCTCAATGGAGCCTTTAGGTGACGGTATGGGTAAAACGCTTAATAAACGCAAGTGGATAATTATTCCGCTTGTAATCTGTTTCATTTTAGGTTTTATAATAACCGTTTCCGAGCCTGACCTTCAGGTTCTTGCCGAACAGGTGCCCACAATTCCTAATGCGCTTCTTATAAATTGCGTTGGTATAGGTGTTGGTATTTTTCTTAGCATCACACTTATAAGAAACAAAAAGGATATTCCGCTAAGAAGACTGCTTGTAATTTTCTATGCGCTTATAATAACACTTGCTTTCTTTGCACCAAAGGAATTTATACCTACCGCGTTTGACTCGGGCGGAGTCACAACCGGACCTATTACAGTACCGTTTATAATGGCGCTCGGAGCAGGTCTTGCGGCAAGTAAAAAGGGTAAAAATGCGGGTGAGCACAGCTTCGGTCTTGTGGCTCTTTGCAGTATTGGCCCAATTTTATCGGTGTTGTTGCTCAGTATATTTTACAAACCAAAGCCTACAACCTCGGTTTATGAAATAGTAGATATAAAAACTACTACCGAGGCGTTTCGCCAGTTTGCCAAATCGTTGCCTCACTTTGCCGAAGAGGTGGCAGTGGCGTTTGTTCCGATAGTTTTGTTATTCATAATCTTCCAGCTAATAACCAGAAGATATCATATACATAATATTCTTAAAATGTGCTTTGGTTTTATTTATACTTATATCGGACTTGTGATGTTTTTAACCGGTGCAAATGTTGGTTTTATGCCTGCAGGAAGACTTATAGGCGCAGAAATAGCGAAGGGCTCGTTTAAAATGCTGCTTATTCCTATAGGTATGCTTATGGGATATTTTGTTGTTGCTGCCGAGCCGGCGGTTCACTCACTTAAAAGACAGGTTAACGAGATAACCAATGGTGCTATAACTCAAAAATCGGTTGCTATTGCGCTTTCTGTCGGTGTTTCGGTATCGGTTGGTATCGCGATGCTCAGAGTTATTACGGGTATTTCCATAATGCCGTTTTTAATATTGGGTTATGTAGTTTCACTTGTTATAAGTTATTTTGTGCCGAATATATACACCGGTATTGCTTTTGACTCGGGTGGAGTTGCAAGCGGACCTATGACTTCAACATTTATGCTTCCCTTTGCGATGGGTGCATGTGAAGCGATAGGCGGAAATATAATGACCGATGCTTTCGGTATAGTGGCTTTAATTGCTATGGCTCCGCTTATTACAATACAAATTTTAGGTCTATATGAGAGAAGAAAACACGCAATTAAGGTTAAGAAATTACATACTGAAATCAGCATGGTTAAGGATGATATAATATTCTTCTGCGAGGAGGGCGAAGCTAATGGATAAGAAAATGATGGCTCTCTTGTCAATAGTGGGTCAAGGTCGCGGAAATAAGCTTATTAAAGAGCTGCATAATCTGAATGTTAAAATAAATTTCCAAACTGTAGGCTTCGGTACCGCCCCCACAGAGATGATGGATATTTTCGGACTTGGTACAAACGATAAGGACGTAATAATAAGCCTTGGTGCCAAAAATGATATAAGAAATATGATATCTAATTTTGGGGAATCCTTTAGAAGCCACTCGAAATACGGTGGACTTATGATAGTAGTCGATGTTTCAGCAGCAAGCCGTGTTTTAAGCGAGATACTTAATTTTAACAGTAACCAAAATATAGAAAAGGAAACCGTGAAGATGCAAAACGAACACCACAACAATCTTATAGTAATATCGGTAAACGAGGGTTATAGCGAAGATGTAATGCAGGTTGCAAGAAAGGCTGGTGCCACAGGAGGCACAGTTATTAAGGGAAGACTTGCAGACGTTGAGCAGTTTGCCGAGTTTATGGATACCAAGGTAGAAGGCGAGCGCGAAATGCTTTTCATTTTAGCTCCTTTAAAATCGAGCAAACAGATAATGGAGGATGTAAACCGTGAGTTTGGGTTATCCTCTCAAGCTAACGGAATTATCTTCGCGCTTCCAACCGAGAAGGCGTTTAAGATATAATTAAAAGGGGTTTAAAGGAAATCAGACACCTCAAAATCTATAAAATCGGTATAGTTAATAAAAGATGCGGAAGATATTGATTTATGAATCAATTTCTTCCGCATTTTAAGTTATTACCGTTTGATTTACATACCACAGGAATCACTTGCGTGCGATTCCGAAAAACCGAATTTTATTTTTCATTAAATGATTCGGGTACTAATTTATCAACAATCTAAATACCTGATAAGCCGTGGCGGTTAGATTTTTATAGGCATTTTCGGTGTTTAGCGCCTCTTCTAAGGTTGTAATTTTTCTTAAAATAGGGAAGAAGGCGTCAATTCCGTGTTGATTGCAGATCTCGGCTTCATCTGTCACACAACCTGAAAAAGCAATTACTTTTTTGTCGTATTTTTTAGCAAGCCGAGCAACGCCGATAGGCGCTTTGCCCATAACAGTTTGTGAATCAAGCCTGCCTTCACCAGTTACAACTATATCCGAGTCTTTAATATCATTCTCAATGTTTATCTCTTCCAAAACAATTTCGATTCCTGATTTCAAGGTAGCATTTGTAAAGGCTAAAAACGCAAAGCCCAAACCGCCGGCTGCACCTGCTCCCTTGTGGTTTTCATCGGATTTATTCGAAACAGTTTTTGAAATTTTAGCATAGTTTTTGAGCCAAGTGTCCATATTCTTTATCATTTCGCCCGTAGCGCCCTTTTGCGGGCCGAACACAGCACTACATCCATTTTCGCCACAAAGGGGATTAGCGACGTCACAGGCGACGTTAAAGCTACATTCTTTAAGCTCGGGCATAACATTATCTGTTTTTATTTTGCATAAATCCTTAAGACCTATGGCTCCCAAGGGAATAGGATTATCATTTTTGTCTAAGAATTCATAACCCAAAGCGGTCAGCATACCGGTTCCACCGTCATTTGTTGCACTTCCGCCAATACCTACAATAAACCTTCTGCAACCTTTGTTAATTGCATCTTTTATAAGCTCGCCTACACCGAATGTGGTGGTTTTTAAGGGGTTTTTATCTTGGTCAGAAATAAGGGTTATTCCCGATGCAGACGCCATTTCTATAACAGCAGTGTTGTTTTCTTTTAAAATGCAGTATTTAGCAATCACGGGATTAAGCAGAGGCCCTTTTACAGATAATTCTATTATTTTAGAATCTGAACCTTCAGCTAATGTCTCGACAGTGCCCTCACCGCCATCTGCCAAGGGTTTTACAATAATTTCTGCGTCACCTTTTAATTTTAGTGCGGCTTCCTTAACGGCATTTCCGGCTTGTAAAGAGGATAAACTGCCTTTAAAAGAATCTATTGCAATAACAACCTTCATATTTTCCTCCAACGAATATTATAAAGGGATTATACTATATAATTTTGCCTTTTACAACAATAATCTTTTTAATGAAATAAAGGGTGTGCGGAAATTCCGCACACCCTTTTGGTCTTATCGTTGTTTAAAAGCTTGCCCAAAGAAGTTTCTTTAACATAGTAAAATCAAGTGAATTAATAACACCATCTTTATTCATGTCAACAACTACTGTGTATTCTGCTTTGTCTAAAAGTGCATTCTTCAAAGTAACAAGATCAAGAATATCAACGATATTATCACTGTTAGCATCGCCTAAAGTGTATGCTTTGGTGGGGATAATTTCTTGAGCTACAAACACTTTACCGCAAATTGAACAGTGAGATCCTTCTGTAAGACCTGTTTCTGTGTATGTAGGCTCAACTGCTTTATCAATAACCACGTTATGAGAAGTTGTTTCAGTTTCAATTGTTTCACGGCTTATTTCTTCGCCGCAAACAGTACAATATACAACCTTGTCATAAGAGCCTTTGTTTACACAATCGGCTTCAACAACATTTTCAATTACGATTTCACCGGGGTTATGAGCTAAAAGCTCAACATTTGAAAGGGCGATAAACTTACCTGCAAATTCAGGAGCACTGCTTTCGCCGTGTGTTACCATAAGCTTTAATTCGGTTATTACATCACCTTCATCAAATGTTCCGGTAATGGGTAAGGTGAGGGTTACGCGCTTACCTTGTGATAAAGCTTCCTCGTTAGCATTAAATGCTGCGAATAAATTACCCTGTGTAACACCTACTCCGCTAACACCGTTACCTGTGAAATAAATACCCAAGTCATTACCACCATAGCTGAACTCGCCGCCACCTGCGGTTTCACGGCTGCCAAAGCTCATAAGCGGACGGAGTGTTTCATAGTCCGGAATACGAATATCAAGTTTAATTCTGCGTGTTTCAGAAGTAAGCGTAATAGGTCCGGTTGTTTTAACAGCGAGCTGAGGATACCATGCACTGTTAGAGAATTTATACTTAGGACCTTTGCTTAAAATGTTATTATCGCTCTTACGTAAGAATTTCATATTTGAAATAGAAACCGATTTACCACTGAAGTTTGCAGCAACTCCACCATGTGTTACCATGAATTTAACAGCAGTAATAAAGGAATCTTTTTCAAATCTACCGGTTAGGGGGAGTGAAAGAGTAACGGTGTTTCCTGAACTCAACTTCTCGGCATCAGCATCAAATGCTGCGAATAAATCGCCCTGTGTAACACCAATATTGCTTGTTCCTGAGAAATATATTCCTAAATCACCGGGACCGTAACTAAATGAGCCGCTGCCTGCGGTTTCACGGCTACCCCAACTCATGAGAGGACGAAGGGTATCATAATCAGGAATTTTAATATCAAATGTAATACCATAAACTTCAGGATCAACTGCTATTGCGTCATAGGTATCAACAGTAAGCTGAGGATAGAAATCACTGCCCGAGAATTTGTAATCAGGACCACCATCAAGAATGGTAGTAACATCCCTACCTAAAAATTCGATTTCGGAAATAGAAATTGATTTACCTGAGAAGGTAGATGCATTACCTCCATGGGTTAGCATTATTCTGAGGTCGGTAATTAAAGAGGTATCTTTAAACTGACCTGTTATAGGAAGGGTGAGGGTAACGGTATTTCCTGCTTTGAGTGCTTCAGCGTTAGCATCAAATGCAGCAAACAGGTTTCCTTGTGTAACACCTATACCGGATACATCAGTACCTGCAAAATATATACCCAAATCACTTGTACCGTAACCAAATGATCCGCCACCTGCAGTTACACGGCTACCCCAAATCATGAGAGGACGAAGAGTCGCGAAATCAGGGATTTTAACATCTAACTTTATCTTATAATCGTTAGTGCCAACCGAATAAGCTTCTTTGGATTTTACTATAAGCTGAGGATCCCATTGGTCGCCGGTGAATTTATAAGTCGGTCCGTTTTCAAGAGTTAAACCGGGTCTTAAATTTTCTTCTGAAACAGTAATTCTTTCTGACGGGAATTCTAAATTTGTCAAGGTTATCTTAGCATTGTTGAATACACTATAATTTGTGTTGTTTTCGGGATGAGCGAACACAAGGTTAATACCTGTAATTACAGCGGTATCGGGGAATGTGCCGCTGATAGGTAACGAGGCAGTTAAGGTTTTGCCTTCTGCAAGTGCAGCAAGGTTAGCCTCATCTCTTAAGAAACTAAAGAGATCTTTTTGTGTGACACCTATACCCTTAACATCCACACCGTCAAAGTAGACACCTAAGTCACTAGTGCCGTAAGACCAGCTTCCTCCGCCAAGCACGCTCGGGCTACCGTAAGACATATTCGCAACAAGTGTGCGTGCATTTTCAAGTGCTATATCAAACGTTAAGGTTTTGTTGCCTGAATTAACAAGGTATGAGGTTGTATCAACAGTGAGCTGAGGGGAATAATATCCGCTAGTCATGGTGTATTGCGGTCCTCCGTTAAGAGCTAGTGAACAGTCAACAAACTCTATATCAGAAATGAAAATCCGGATATCTTTAAGTCCTGTAGCGGCACTTGCGTTACTAAGCATGATATTTATTCCTGTTATCATACCATCGTTTGTAAATCTTCCGCTTAAAGGTAATGTAACTTCAAGTGCTTCTTCGGCTTCAAATTCTTCTTGGTATTGGTTAAATAAATCAAATAATTCATATTGGCTAACACCAACACCGTCAACGTTAGTGCCTGTGAAGTATAATCCCAAATCTTTCTTTGCATCGTAGCTGAATGAGCCACCGCCAACGGTGGAAGCACTTCCGGCCTTTAGGGCATCTCTGAGTTTTACAATCTCAGGTATTTTAAGACTGAATCTAACCATACTGTAATTGCTTGATGTTGCAAGTGAGTTGGTTGATGCAACAGAAAGTTGAGGCTTGGTCATATTTCCTTTTAGGGTATATCCGGCTGCCTTATCCTTCAAGAACAGAGCACTATTTACGAATGCCACATTGGAAATAAAAATCTCTTTGTCTGAAAATGAAGAGGCTTGATCACCGTGTGCAAACATAAACTGAAGGCTTTCAATAACACTGCCATCTACGAAATTACCGCTTATGGGTAATACAAGAGAAACTGTTTTTCCTGCACTTAAATCTGCCGAATGTGCTTTGAGGGCGTTAAACAAATCGGTCTTTGTAACGCCTATGCCTTCAACACCTTCACCCAAAAAGTAGAGGCCTAAATCGGAACCTGCGTTATAAGTAAATGTTCCACCGCCAAGCGAGGAACGGCTTCCCGCAGTGAACTGACTGCTAAGTGTGGCGTAATCGGGCATAGCAATGTCCATTCTTATTGTTTTGAAGTTGCGGGCAACAGTTATTCTTTCGGCAACACCTACAGAAAGCTGAGGATACCAGTTTCTGCCGTTCATCACAAATTTAGGTCCGCCGTAGGTTCTTA
>JAZTXU010000146.1:0-11070 GCA_045636565.1 Acutalibacteraceae bacterium | reverse complement strand
ATTTCCAACCGCTATGGTACGGGTCATATCAGAACGGTAGCCGTTTACAACTGCACCAAAATCCATTGTAATAAAATCACCGTTTTCAATCGGTTTAGCGGTAGGAACTCCGTGGGGTAGAGAAGAATTTTTGCCTGAAACCACAACAAAATCGAAAGCAACACCTTCACTTCCGTTTTTGCGGATAAAAAATTCCATATCAAGCATAATTTCCTTTTCAGAAACGCCTGCTTTAATGCGGTTTAAAATGTAAAGGAAGGTTTTATCGGTAAGTGCCTGAGCTTTTTTGATACTTTCAATTTCACCAGCACTTTTAATGCAACGCAAGGTTGCAATTTTATCCGATAAATAGTCGCTTGCAACAACCTCTATGTCGAGAAGATTTTGGTTTATTGAGTTAAAGGTTGAAACTGTGGTGTTTTCGCTTGGCAACAACAAGGTTTCAATATTTTCTTTGCAAAGCAGTTCCCAAATTTGTGAATATAACCTTTCTAAAAGAATAACTTTGGCAGAAGTTACGGTTTTTCTTGCTTTCTCAATATACCTGAAATCTATAAGAAAATATGCGTTTTTGGGGGTTATTAGAATATATCCTGCGGACGAATGCATACCGCTGAAATAAAAACGGTTGGTATCATCCATAATGAGCAAGGCGGTATTTTCTTCTAAAATTTCTTTTAAACCTTCAATTCTTTTATTAAACATCCTTTTGTCCTCGCAAAATTTTTAAAAATTCTTCACTTAAAAAAAGTATCGCAGGCAGGTTTAGAATCAGCATTATTCCGTTGAAAAATTCGGAGATTTTCCAAGCAAAATCAACGCCCGAAATCGCCCCGATTACAGAGCCCAAGGGATAGAGCAAAACAAAGATTTTTCCACCCTTTTTGCCGAAAAGATAGTTTGAGCAAATGTTTCCGTAAACTGCCCAACCTATAATACTTGAAAAGCCGAAAAAACACATCATAACGGCTAATAAAACATAAGAAAAATCGCCAAAGTTTACAGAAAATGCTTTTCCAACCAATTCGGCAGATGCAACACTGCCGTAATTAATATTAACCCCACTGCATAGAATTGTCAATCCCGTTAATGTGCAAATAACCACTGTATCGATAAAAACTTCAAAAATACCGAATAAACCTTGCGTTTTTGCTTTTGCATCATATGCCACAGAATGTGCCATAGAGGATGTGCCAAGTCCTGCTTCGTTTGAAAATATGCCCTTCGATGCGCCTGAAATAACACAACCGAGAATTGAGCCCACAACGCCGCCTGTTGCCGCTTTTGGATTAAATGCTCCCATGAAAATAAGCCTGAATGCGTTGGGCAAAAGGTGATGGTTTAATATGATAATGCCTAATGCTAAAATGGTGTAAGATATTGCCATTACAGGAACTGTTTTTTCGGTAAAACGACCGATTCGCTTTGCGCCGCCCCAAATTACAAGATAGGTGAGAAGAGCAAGGGTGAGTCCTAAAATGAATTTTACCGTAATATTATGGCTTACTGTTTGTATTGCCGCATTGCTTTGGGTTATGTTGCCGGAGCAAAAAGTGGCCGGAATACATGCCGCAGCAAAACAAATTCCCAAGGGTTTTAGATTTTTGGGAAGTTCGCTTTTAATGTAATACATAGGGCCGCCAACATATTCGCCGTCCGCATTTTTTTCGCGAAAAAGCACCGCAAGGGTTATCTCGGCATATTTTATTGCCATGCTTAAAAATGCACTTATCCACATCCAAAAAATTGCTCCTGCACCGCCTATTGAAACTGCTCCTGCAACCCCTGCGATATTACCGGTGCCAACGGTTGCACCAAGTGCGGTAAGTGCTGATTGTAATGAGGTTACCTCACCATTCTTGCGGTGTCTTTCGGTTATGGCTTTATATATAAATTTAACCGATAACGGGAATTTTCCAAACTGAAAAAATCTACCCTTAACGGTGATGAAAACACCGCAAATCAATAGTAATGTCAGCGGAAAATAATAAGAAATAATACTGTGAAAAAAGGAAAAATCGAGCATAAATTGAATCACCTAAAATACAAATATTCGCACTAATAAAAAAATATGTTAATAACTAATTTTACTATTGAGAAATTTCGAATTATGTTGTATAATATATTAAATATTGTCCTAAAGTTTGAGGTGCATTTTTTGAAAAATGTAATTTATCTTGACAACAGTGCTACAACGAAGCCCTGTAAAACCGCAATTGAATACATAAACAGGGCTTTGAACGAAAATTGGGGTAACCCATCTTCTTTGCACTCTTTAGGCTTGGATGCGGAGCTTTCAGTTAATTCGGCAAGGCTATCCTTGGCTAAACTCATTTCCGCGAGGGAAGATGAAATTATCTTTACAGGTAGCGGAACAGAGGCTAATAACACCGCTTTTATGACTGTTTTAAATAGTCGCAAGCGCAAGATAATTACCACCGCAATTGAACACCCTTCGGTTTTGGAAACGGCTAAAAGGCTTAAAAACCAAGGCTTTGAATTGGTGGTAATAGGGTGTGACCAAAACGGTGTTATAAATCTTTGCGAACTCAAAAATGCACTGGATGACAATGTGGCACTCGTAAGCATAATGCTTGTAAATAATGAGGTTGGAACTATTCAACCAATAGCGGAAGCGGTAAAACTTATAAAAAAGAATGCGCCAAATGCACTTATTCACTGTGATGCGGTGCAGGCGTTCGGCAAATTAAACATTAATGTTAAAATGCTTGGTGTGGATATGTTAAGCGCCAGCGCCCACAAAATTCACGGACCTAAAGGAATAGGCTTTTTATATTGTAAAAAAGAAGTCAAGCTAAAACCGTTTATTACGGGTGGGGGACAAGAAAGAGGCCTTCGCTCGGGAACCGAATCAGTTCCGCTTATTTGCGGCTTTGAGGGAGCGGTTAACGAGCTCTCTGATATTGATAAATCTCTTTGCAAAATGCGTGAAATAAATAACTATGCCCGTGAAGTTTTTGTAAATTCGGGATTTATTAAGATTAATTCGCCCGAAAGTGCGCTTCCGTATATACTGAATATTTCGGTGGAGGGTTATAAATCCGAAACACTGCTTCATTTTCTTGAAAGTAAGAATATTTTTGTGTCATCAGGAAGTGCTTGCGCCAAAGGGGAAGCTAGTTATGTTTTAACCGCTTTGGGTCTTAATAAAAAAAGGAGCGACAGTGCGCTGAGACTCAGTTTCAGCAAAAGTAATACTAAGGAGGAAATCGACCTTGTGCTTGAGGCTTTAAAAGAAGCTGCAAGCAAGTTGAGGCGAAGTGATATATGAAAGAAATAATACTTATTAAAAACGGTGAGTTGGCACTCAAAGGTCTTAACCGTTCTACTTTTGAAGATATACTCATAAAGAATATGAGAAGGCGCCTTAAGGATTTAGGTAAAATCAATATCCGCAAGGCACAGTCGGCAATTTATCTTGAACCCGAAGACGAAGAGTTTGATTTTGAAGAGGCGTTGCAGAGAGTATCGCTTATTTTCGGTATAGCGGCTTTCAGTCGTGCTTGTGTTTGCGAAAAAACAGTTGAAGATATTATGGAAAAATCTGTTGTATATTTAAAGGATACAATGGAAAACATAAAAACATTCAAGGTTGAAGCAAAGCGTGCAGATAAACACTTCCCACTTACTTCACCCGAAATTTGCAGAGAGCTTGGCGGTAAGCTTTTAGAGGCTTTCCCGCATTTAAAGGTGGATGTTCATAATCCTGAAAGAACGGTTTATGTTGAAATCCGTGATTATGCAGCTTATGTGCGTGCAGAACAGCTTCACGGTGCAGGCGGTTTACCCGTTGGCACCGCAGGTACTGCTTCAATTTTGATTTCCGGCGGTATTGACAGTCCCGTTGCCGCGTGGACCATGGCAAAAAGAGGACTCAGGCTCAATGCAATTCACTTTGCAAGCCCGCCTTACACAAGCGCACGCGCTGAGATGAAGGTGAAAACATTGCTTTCAAAGGTTGCGCGTTACAGCGGAACCATAAACCTTGCCATTGTACCTTTTACTGAAATTCAGGATCGGATTGCAGAGCATTGTCCCGAAGATTATTTCACCCTTATAATGCGTCGTATGATGATGAGAATTTCTGAAAGATTAGCAACTCAGTCGGGTAGCCTTGCGCTAATTACGGGTGAGAGTTTAGGTCAGGTTGCAAGCCAGACCTTGCCGGCGCTTGTTAGTACGGACAGCGTTGTAAATATTCCCGTTTTGCGCCCGCTTATCGGTATGGATAAGGAAGAAATTATCACAATTTCAAGAAATATTGATACCTTTGAAACCTCTATTCTTCCTTATGAAGATTGTTGCACGGTTTTCACTCCAAAACACCCCAAAACCAGACCTACTTTGGCTCTCTGTGAGGATGCAGAAAAGAATCTTGACATTGAAACACTTATTGAAAAAGCAATAAGTGAAACACAATACACTTATATTGATTGAGGGTTTTATTTTGATTAATACCGAGCTTTTTAAAATAGCAGAAAGCACAGTTGAATATCTGAAAGAAAACAGATTAACGGTTGCCACCGCAGAATCCTGCACAGGCGGAATGGTATCGTCTTTTATAACCTCTGTTTCGGGAGTGTCACAAGTGTTTGAAATGGGTATCACATCATACACTTGCGAAATTAAAAATAAAATATTAGGTGTTAGAGGGGAAACTCTCGAAAAATACGGAGCGGTTTCTGAACAGACTGCCCGAGAAATGGCTGAAAATGCAAGAAAAATGGCGAATACTGATATGGGAGCTTCAGTCACAGGTGTTGCAGGACCTGACGGTTCTGAAGGACACAACCCTGGTTACGTTTTTATTGCGGTTGCGGGTGAAAAAGGGACGGTTGTAAAGCTTCTGGATATTGAGCCTAAAAGCCGAAATTTTGTGCGTGAAAAGGCAACTGAAGCACTTCTTAATTTAATTAAATCTTATGCAAAGGAATTAAAAAATGACTAAGATCAAAGATGTTTTTTTGAGATTTTTAAGGTATATCTATCTGTCTTACATACCAAATAAGAAGGACAGTCTATTACAGATTATTATAAAAGTCTTGTTATTTGTCTGTATTATAACCTTGATAGTATCATCGGTATATATTGTTAACTATTTTTTAGTGGCTAAAAAACAAGAAGAAATAATTGATGAGAGCCGAAAAATCTGGCATAGTGTTCCATTCACCCCAACGGTGGAAAAAGAGGAACTTTCTCCCGGTAATGTGGAGGTTATTTCTGAAGCAGAAAAACTTATGCTTAAAGAGAATTCCGATTTTAAGGGTTGGATAAAAATCAACAACACTAAAATCGATAATCCCATTTATCAAACATCTAACAATAAATATTATCTTGACCATAATCAAAAGAAACAGTATAGCGTTTATGGTGCACTTTATTTTGATTATAAAAACAAAATCACTCAGGATGAAACCGATTGCAATTTAGTGGTTTATGGTCACGAAATGCGAAATGGCTCAATGTTTGGCGAACTTAAAAAACTTAAAGACCTTAATTTTTATAAGCAGAATCCGACTATTGAATTTTCCACCCTTTACAGAGATTCTTATTATAAAATTTATGCTATTTTTGTTCTTAATGCCGATAAAAAGGATGATAACGGATATGTTTATAACATTTTCCGAAAGAAATTCCGTGATTCTTCAGATTTTAATGCGTGGACCGAAGAGGCGTATAAGAGAAGCCTTATAGAAACCAATGTTGATGTTGAACTTGGCGATAATATTTTAACCCTTGTAACTTGTTCAAGCGATTTCGAAAATTCACGTTTAGTTGTTATGGCTCGCGAGGTGCGTGAAGGAGAAAATCATAAGGTCGATACCTCAGAAGCTGTTATAAGAAAGAATCCGTTGTATCCTCAAAAATGGTACGATGTGCGTGGAATTAAGAAAAAAGTCAGTAACAATTAAGGGTTGGAGGGTTTAAAATGGTACAGAATATTAAAACAGATATTATTTATTATAAAACAAACACGGATTTTGAAATGGAGTTTAACCTTTGCGGTTGTTGCCGTATGCGCCTTTTAACTGATAAGGTTTCTGAAAAAAGGACATTGATTTCAGATCTTTCGCGTGCAGTTTCGAGAAGCCGTATAATTATTATAGTGGGTGCTTTGTTCGGGGATGACAATATTATTGAAAATATTTCTGTGGCTATCAGCAAAAAAATGGTCTCCGCAGATAATAAGACGTATGGAATAAATTCGTCTCAAGAAATTGATATAATTGAAGGCTCAGTTCCTCTTGTTACGGAAGATGGTATATATGGCGGTTGCATAATTGAGAGCGGACCGCAGACTATGATTTTATTATCCGAAAGCAAGAATATCAGGAAATCAATTATGAACAGTCTTATTCATCCTTATATTGTGGATGTTTTTGAAGCAGAGCAAGAAAGCGAAACCGAGGCAGAAGATATGAAAGAGAATATTGAAGCGATTCCTGAGGAAATTAATGAAGAAGTACCAACGGAAGTTTTAGAGGAAGCCGTAGAAGAAATTGCTGAGGAAGCATTAAACGGGGAAGTAGAAAATACCGAAACCGAGGAGGTCGCACAGACCGAAGAAGAAAACATTCAGGCTGAGGATACAACCGAAGAATCACAAGAACAGGAAGAAACTCAGGAAACTGCCGATGAGGAATCCAAAACACCTGCAGATGAAGATGACTTTTACAGTTCTGTAAATGTTGGTATTGAAAGCATATCAACACCTGTTTTAGAAGATGATGATATTGAACTTTATTCCGAACCAAGAAGAATTCGACGTAAGGAAACAAAATTTTATAACGATGCTTACAGTGATTTTGATATTGACGATTCGGGACTTATCAGTGATTATGAATACGATGAAAATTACAGAGGAGCACCATCATTTTCAAAGATTGCCATAATGATATTATCGGTACTTATATTAGTAGCCGTGGGTGTTTTATGCTATGCGATTTTCTATGTTCCTTCTCAAGAGGGTGTTTCTTCGGGTGAATACATAAGAGATATTTTTAATACTTTATTTGGATAAATTGAAGACATTTAAAACCACATTTTTGCGAAAAAATGTGGTTTTTTTAGTTTTGTTAAAGTCAAAATGTCAATAAAATGCTAAAATTTATCAATAATTGATATTGAAATTGTTATATTATTATGTTTTAATAATATAAAAAAGATATAGAGAGGTTGTCTGTATGGAAAAATTAGCTATATTTGGTGGCGAAGCTGCCGTAAAAAATCCACCTGAGAAATTATTTAAATGGCCTATAATCACGGAAGAGGATGAAGCTGCTTTACTTGATGTGCTTCATGGAAATAAATTTTCGGGAACTGATATTACCGAAAAGTTTCAAGAAGAGTTCTCTAATTGGATAGGCACAGATTATGCCGTGGCTTTCTGTAACGGAACTATGTCTCTGGCGGCGGCTATGTTTGCAATCGGTCTTTCAGCAGGTGATGAAATTATCTGTACTACCAAAACTTATTGGGCAAGTATTGTTCCTGCGGCTACGTTTGGCGCAGTTCCCGTGTTTTGTAATACAGATGATAATCTTTCTATGGACCCTGACGATATAGAAAGATGCATAACCGAAAAAACCAAAGCAATTATGGTTGTGCATTATATTGCATATCCTTGCGATATGGATAAAATTATGGCTATCGCCAAAAAACATAATCTTTTTGTTATTGAAGATGTATCACACGCTCAAGGCGGTTTGTATAAGGGTAAAAGACTTGGTACATTCGGTGATGTTGGCGCTATGTCACTTATGAGCACTAAATCATTTGCGGCAGGCGAGCTTGGTATTTTAGTTACAAGCAACCGTAAATTTTATGAAAGAGCTATAGCTTACGCACATTATGAGCGTAACAATGCCAATAACATAATTGAAAGCGAAGAGATTAAAAATTATTTTGGCATAGCTTTGGGCGGCGTAAAGGGAAGAGCAAATCAGGCTTGCACCGCATTAGCTCGAGTTCAGCTTAAATATTACGATGAACGCTGTGCCGAAATCAGAAAGGCTATGAACTATTTCTGTGACTTGTTAGAGGATGTGCCGGGTGTTTATCCAATAAGGGTTGACGAATCAACAGGCTCTAATATGGCAGGATGGTATTGCCCGCATGCAATTTACCGTCCGGAAGAACTCGGCGGCCTTTCAGTAAAACGTTTTTGCGAAGCTTTGAGAGCAGAGGGGCTCGAATGTTGGGATGGCGGAAATTACTGCCTACATAAGCATAACTTCTTTAAAACCTTTAGCTTAATGAATTTGGATAAGCCCACAAGAATAGCTTTTACTGACAGAGATGCCAGAACAGATGATGAGCTTTGCGAAAAAACACATAATAAGGCTTGTTTTTCACTTCCGTGGTTTATTCATTGCGATAAGGAATGGATTGAAAAATATGCTGCTGCAATAAAGAAGGTAGTAGCATCATATAAGGAATTATTGGAAGAGGACAATAAAAGCGAACAGGGTGGTCGTTGGTACGGCTTTACTAACAATTAATTGAGCAAACTTTTTTGGAAGGTGAACAAGGCTCGGAAAAATGGAATCAATTTATGTAAGATATGGTGCAACTTCGTTTTTAAGCGATATTAAGGATGCTAAGGAAGCTTTGCACGAAGCGATTGAGATTAAATGTTTTTATGAAGGCTCTTCAACGCTGCTTATAGGCAACGAAACGGTTATGGTAAATAAGGGCGATGTAGTTGTTATTAATCCCTTTGAATTTCACACAACAATAAATTGCGGTGAACGTGAAAAGGGAAGATATCACCTTTTTATGGTGCCCGTAGATACATTTGCTGAAAAAAGTGAATACGGAATTGATTTAAGAGATTTAATTTTTAATCAAAATAAACGGTTTAAAAATTTCTTCCAAAACAATGAGCGTCTCTATCATTTATTAAGCAGTGCGGCAGAGGAAAATGAAAACGAGCAAGCTTCATATAAAGCCATAATAAGGGCATATTTGACCGAGGTTTTTGTGTTTCTTATCAGAGAGGGTTTACAAAGTGAATCCTTAGCTGTTTCAGAGTTTGAAGCCAAGCGCACATACCGTTTAATTGAACCCGCCATAAGATATATACGAGATAATTACACCGAGAATATTACTATAGAACTGTTAGCAAATCTTTGTAATCTTAATAAGCATTATTTTTGCCGTGTTTTTAAAAGCGTAACCGGTAAAACCGCAATAGGTTATCTTAGTGATTATAGAATGAAGATAGCCAATGTTTTAATAGCAAATTCACATGATAGCATTTATAAGGTGGCTCTTAGTTGCGGCTTTGAGGATGAAAATTATTTCTGTCGATGCTATAAAAAGTATTACGGAGTATCACCTGCCAAGAGTAGAAACTAAAAAAGACTGAGGAGTAATTTATATGAAGTACAGTATTGTACCCAAGAAGAATCAAGAATATTATATTTCAAAGTTTATTCATTCTGTATTTTTTGAGTATTTCGGAAAAACGATTTATGACGGTATATGGGTAGGCAAGGAAAGTGAAATACCTAATACCGAAGGCATACGAAATGATGTTATAGAGGGTTGCCGTGAATTAGGCGTAGGTGCAATGCGTTGGCCCGGTGGTTGCTGTGCAGACCATTACCATTGGAAAAACGGTATAGGAAAAGAGAGAATATCGCGCGTGCATCCAATACCGGATAAGGCAAATCCTGTTTGGAGACATGATTTTGGCACTGATGAATTTTTACGTTTTTGTGAGCTGACGGGGTCAGAACCTATAATCACGATTAATACCGCGACAGGCTCACCCGAAGAATTTCTTGATTGGTTTGAATATGTAAATGGTGGTACGGATACTAAGTACGGAAAAATGCGAGCCGAAAACGGACATACCGAGCCTTATAATGTGAAATATTGGGGTATTGGAAACACAGATGAAAATGTATGGCATATAGATTACAATAACCCTGTGGC
This sequence comes from Acutalibacteraceae bacterium, assembly GCA_045636565.1. Classification (GTDB taxonomy): domain Bacteria; phylum Bacillota; class Clostridia; order Oscillospirales; family Acutalibacteraceae; genus UBA737. The sequence continues at coordinate 1,107 of JAZTXU010000146.1, read as the reverse complement.
TTATGCTCAGACTTATCTTAAATATCAAACAGTACTGAGAGATCAACGAAAAGATTTGTATTTTATAGGCTTGGGTCTTTCTTCAAGACATATGATGCCCGGCTGGACCGGAAAAACTCTTGACCACATAACCCGCAATCAGCGCGATGTACCTCCAAATGCGCTTTCTATCCATCACTATCTCGGCGGTAGAAAGCAGGGCGGCGAGGAGTGCGGCGGTGCTGTTGATTATACTGATTACAATTATTACAGATTGCTTGAGCTGTTAGAAAAATATCAGTATGATATAGACCTTCACCGCGTTACCATAAGAGAGCATACCGGTAAAATGGGGAATACCAAAATCTGCTTTGATGAATGGGGAATATGGCATCCTGAAGCTACAATGGAAAATAATCAAAACCAAAAGCAGACCTTGCGTGATGGTATTTTTGCCGCGCTTACATTACATATATTTTACCGTAATTCCGATATTGTAGAATTTGCAATGGAAACTCAGCTTTCTAATCTGCTTCAAAGTCTTTTTGAAACCGAAGGCGAAAAGTTTTATAAAACACCAACTTTTTATGTGATGAAGTTGTTTAAAGAACATACAAATCAGTATTTGGCACATGCGTTACCCGATGATATTGATGATATGCTTGATACTTTGGCAACCGTTTCCGGAGATGAAACAAAGCTTACAGTAAGCATTGTTAATAAGGATTTATATAGTCAAAAAGAAATATCTTTAAATTTAGATAACTGCTGGCAGATAGATTATGCAGATATAGTAACCGCAAATGATGTTAGAACGGTTAATTCGTTTGATGAGCCTTACAATATTTGCGACTGTGCTTTTAAGATTAATGATATTAAAAATATAATCATTCCAAAACACAGTGTTGTGAGAATTTGTTTCAATAAAAAGCCTTAAAGTGTGATTGGGCTTTTGGAGGTATAAATTGCTTTTAATCTTATTTATGATTGTTTTGTATACCTTGCAATCTTTACTTTGCAAATTTTATACAGACAATTATCCCGGTAAAGAAGAAAATTCATCTTCGGTTTTTACAATTGTTTGCGGAATTGTTACCCCCATAACAGCATTTGTGGTATCATCGTTTT
>JAZTXU010000145.1:0-1953 GCA_045636565.1 Acutalibacteraceae bacterium | reverse complement strand
GGTTGGGTAATTAAGTATTTTTATGTGTTTGTATCGGGTGATGCCGCAAAAGCCGCAGGAGATAAATACTTTGGTGAATTTATTTCAAACCCTGTTGAGCCGTTAGGTTGGTTCTTCTTGTTTGTGGCTTTAACTGCTCTTGTTGTGCTTTTGGGCGTTGATAAGGGTATTGAAAAAATAAGTAAAATAGCAATGCCGTTACTCATAGTATTAACCTTGGTTGTTGCAATTTATTCTATGACAATCGAGGGTGCTATGGCGGGTGTTAAGTATTATCTTTTGCCTGATTTTTCTAAGTTCTCGGCTAAAACCGTGCTTGCTGCTATGGGTCAGTTGTTCTATTCAATGTCAATAGCAATGGGTATTATGATTACTTATGGCTCTTATATGAAAAAGGATGTACACCTTGAATCATCGGTTAAGCAGATTGAGATTTTTGACACAGGTATTGCTTTCCTTGCAGGTCTTATGGTTATTCCTGCGGTATTTGCTTTCCGCGGAGCAGAAGGAATTAAAATGGGTCCAAGTCTTATGTTTGGAACATTACCCGAGGTGTTTGATAGCATTTCAGGCGGCGTTATTATTGGTGCTGTTTTCTTCTTGCTTGTTTTCTTTGCAGCGATTACATCATCAATTTCTCTCATGGAAACTGTTGTTTCAATCGTTACCGATAAGGCAAAAATCAAGAGAAAAACTGCCTGCCTTATAGTATTTATAGGCTCGATTATTTTAGGTGTTCCATCTGCGTTAGGTAACGGCAAAGGCCCGTTATCATTTATTGCTTTGGGCGAGCTTAAAATACTCGATATGTTTGATGCTTTAACTAATAGTATAATGATGCCGATAGTGGCTCTTCTCACTTGTATATTTGTAGGCTACATTATAAAACCAAAGGCAATTATAGAGGAAGTTGAACTTACCAAGCCGTTTAAGATGAAAACATTCTTTACCATTGTAATTAAGTATATTGCTCCTGTTTGTATAATCCTTATTTTAGGCTTCTCGCTTTACGAAACAATCGGTAATGCAATGGGTGTTGAGACGGTTTAATATTGTGATTTTTGTAAATTGAATATTAATTTAAAAAACTCCTATGTTGGATTAATTTCCGACATAGGAGTTTTTAGGGTGAAAATCAAAATTTTAAAACTCAAATTTTTCGCCCGAGTTTAATTCTAATAACTTGATTTCATTACCGAATGGCAAAATAAACTTAATTTTGGTAGGTCTTAAAGCAGTTACAACACCATGACATTCCTTATTTTCAATATCCCATTTCATATAAATTTCACCTGTGGTAAAGTGGAATCTGCCTTCACCAATGCCGAATTCTTTGGGGCAGGCAGGGAGTAGTTGCAAAATCTTAGGTGTTGAGAAAACAAGCATTTCCTGCATAGCATTTGCGAAGCTAAGTAAAGCATCAAGCTGAACAGGAGCAAAATTCTCATCACCCATATCAGTAGCGGTAATTCCCATATCGCGAAAATCGTTATGTAATGTGAAGAAATTGTCAAGTAGGCAAACCTTTGAAAGCATATTAACAGAATTATAAGCAGATTCAGCTCGGTTTAATCTTGAATAAATCGCAGACATATGCGATAGAGACCAGCCTGTCATATATCCTAATTGTCGCAAATCTACTGCGCGCTCAAAGGCTTTAAATAACTCGGTTTTGCCTGAATCCACAATTTCTGTTCCGGGGAAAACGGGGTAGATGTGGGATAAATGTCTGTGGTCGTAAGCATCGTGCAGATTTTCATCCATCCACTCTGCAATAGCACCGTCAGAATTAATCATATATTCGGGGATTGCGTTTAACATTTTTTCCCAAACTAAAGTCTTACTTTCAAGTTCGGGGTGAGTTTCAGCAATTTCTAAAAGGCAGGTTAAAAGCTCTTTTAAAATTGCTAATTCAACAGTTGGATTATTTGTGGCAGACATTGCGTGGGGTTT
>JAZTXU010000144.1:0-10097 GCA_045636565.1 Acutalibacteraceae bacterium | reverse complement strand
GAACTTTACTTCTTTAGAAAGCGGACGAACAAAAACCTTTTCGATTTTTTCTTTTGAAGTAACCGAAATCACTACATTTTCATCCGATTCAAATGAAATAAAGGGTGATTCCTCGGTTTGAGATTTATCGCGCTGATGACCCGGCCAAGGAGTATTAAAAGGCATTGCAGAAACACGCGCAAATTCAGCAACAACAGGTGTTCCGTTGATTGTTATATCATACAAATTGGATTTAACCTGATTTTCAGGCAAAGAATGAATTTTTAACATATTATGACCTCCGAGTAATTGGAAAATTTACTTGAATAATAACATAAATTTTAACTTATTTCAATAGTTTTGGGAGAAAAGAATAAATATTTTATGAAATCATATTGAAATAAGTTTTCTTAATTGTTATAATCAAGTTAAAATATTGCTTAGGAGCTGTTTTGTATGGATATTTCAAAAATTGATAAGAATTTTATCGTTAATTCGAGCATTGACAAAACCGATATTGTTTGGTTGGAATCTGATAAGGAACCTTTTGTGGTTTACGGAGCATATTCTACTAATCCTTATAAAAGAATTCCCACCGAAATTGCTGAAAAAACTAATGATGGTGTTAAAATTCTTCACACTAATACAGCAGGTATCCGCATAAGATTCCGCACCGATTCCCCCTATATCGCAATTCACGCTGAATGGGATTATCAAACACGGTTTCCGCATATGCCCGCCACCGGTGTTTCAAGCTTTGATTTATATTCATATAATCCCGTTAGTCAAAAGCAACTATTTATAACTACCATGTCCTCATCTTTAGATGCTGAAAACGGTTTTGAAGGCGTATATAATATTGCAGGCGAATTGAAGGATTATATTATTAATTTCCCGCTTTATAACAATGTTTCTAAGCTGTATTTAGGTGTTGCAGAATCTGCAAAATTTGAAGAGCCTTCTAAATATGTTAACAATTTGCCGGTTGTATTTTATGGCTCATCCATAACTCAAGGAGGATGCGCTTCACACCCCGGCAACTGCTATCAAAACATTTTATCGAGAAACCTTAATTTTGATTATATAAATCTTGGTTTTTCGGGCAGCGGTAAAGCGGAAGATGTAATTGTTGATTATATGGCAAATCTTGATATGTCTGTATTTGTATCGGATTATGACCATAATGCGCCTGACCCTGAATATTTAAGAGCTACACATTACAAGATGTATCAAAAAATCCGCGAGAAACATCCTACAATTCCTTATATAATGCTCACAAAGCCTGATTATTTCTTTAGCGAACAAGATACTTTAAGACGCACAGTTGTTATGGAAAGCTTCTGTAAAGCGATAGCCGGCGGCGATAAGAATGTATATTTTATAGACGGTGCTTCAATCTTCCGCGGTGACGATTTTAACAGTTGTACGGTTGACGGTTGCCACCCAACTGATGTAGGCTTTAGGTATTTTGCAGAAGCCCTCTTCCCCACCTTAAAAATTGCATTGTTTGGTATTTAATTTTAAAGAGACACTTCCACCAAGAAGTGCCTCTTTTTTTACAGATTGAAATATAAAATTGAGTTATTATAGCAAATATCTTGAATCACCGCACCCACAAACTCTAAATTTGAGGTCATTTCACCGTTTTCAATAAGATCGCCTAAATAATTACAAAGAATTCTTCTGAAATAATGATGTCGTGGATATGAAAGCAAAGAGCGACTGTCGGTCAGCATACCTACGAAAGTTGCTAAATGACCTGTAGCGGTTAAATCCTCTAAATGACGCTCCATACCAACTTTATTATCCAAAAACCACCAAGCAGGGCCATACTGCACTTTGCCCTTTGCGGAAGAATCTTGGAAACAGCCGATAAGTGACATAATTTCAGGATTAAGCTTCGGATTAAGGTTAAAAATAATTGTTCTCGGCAATAAGCCTTCTGTGTTAAGCTTATCAAAAAGTCTTGACATATTCTTAATACTGTTTTCATCTGAAATACTGTCAAAACCGCTGTCAAGCCCTAATTTATTTAGCATAACGGTATTATTGTTACGCATAGCACCAATATGAAGCTCGGTGGAAATGTTGTATTTTCCGTAAAGCCTAAATAGGAAATAAGTGAGATAACCTTTAAATATTTCGGACTCTTTTTGAGTTACACTCTCCCCGTTTCTTCTCTTTAAAAATACCTTTTCAGCATCTTCTCTTGAGGGCACTTCATACACACGTTCCACAGAAATATCGCTCGCTTTTGCCCCAACCTTTAAAAATGCGTTCAAACGGCTATCTAAGGCCTTTTCAAGGTCTTGTAATGTGTTTATATTACCTTCATAAGCCTTAAGTAGGGCGATAAAATCATTGTATTTTTCAGCTTCAATGTTCATCATCTTATCCGCCCTAAAAGCAGGATACACTTTGAACTTATAATCCTTTTCATTAATTTTTGTAAAAGTGGTTAAATCATCAAAAACTTCATTTGTTGTAAATATATATTTCACATTTGAATTTTCAATAAGGCTTTGAGGAGTCACATTATTCTTTTGAATATAATCGTTGCAAATATCCCAAATTTTATCGGCGTTTGCCTTGTTAATTTCCAAATCACAACCGAAATACTCTTCTAATTCAACCTGTGACCAATGATAAAGAGGATTACCGAAAGCGCTGCCTAAGGTTGTACAGTAAGCTATGAATTTCTCCTTATTAGAGGCGTTTCCGGTTATTAATTCTTCATCAATACCAAAATTTCTCATAAGACGCCATTTGTAATGGTCACCCGCAAGCCAAATTTCATAAATATCTGAAAAAGGTTTATTTTCTAAAATTTGCTTTTCGGGCAAATGACAATGATAATCAAAAATAGGCATATTTTTTGCATAATTAAAATATAAACTTTCGGCCGTTTTGTTTTTAAGTAAAAAATTATTTTTAATATAACTCATAATCTACACCTTTTAATTTTAAATATATATTTTTTAGATTTAGTTTTATCTTCGGGCACAATTAACATCATTAATTCAAAATACAATTCTAAAATTAACTCTAATATAAATTCCATAAAACACCGACTCAAAACAATCTAATTACCATTACAGTAATTTTTCAAAACTTCTTCTCTATTATCATCGTAAATCAAAAAACGGTTTTCGCTTTTTGCAGATTCTAAGTTTTCAATATCGTTAGCATCAATCAAAATAATGGCATTATTGCAGATTGTTTCACCTACAAGCTCGTTTATTTCATTGATTTCTGTTTCTATGTATTCATCAAGCGACATCAAAACATTTGATTCAGTTTCATCATCGTCTACGATTTCGCAACAATAATTCCAAACATTATTTTCAGAATCATATTCAAAACCAAAATCGTTTAATATAATAAGCGTTTCATTATATACAAACCAACCATATCCCAAAGATTCATCGTTTGGATTATAAATAAATTTAATAGGCAAATTATGTTTCAGGATTTCATTATATATTTTAAAATGCAAACCCGATCCTGAGTAAAGTGTATATTTTTTATGTTCGGTTTTGTAATAAAGTGATTTTTTATATCTAAAATAATCAAAAGGTATAAGTAAAATCAAAAATATTCCAAATGCCAAAGCTAAAAAAGTTCCAAGTATTACCCAAAATGGAAGTAGAAGAAAATTAAATATTTTACTAAAATACTTTTTCAAAATTATCACCGACCTTTGGGTGTATTATAGCATAAAAGCAAAAATAAATCAATGCGAAGCATTGTATTCATAATTCGTGGCGAAGCCACACATTACTTCTTCACTATACACTATTACTTATTACTTTCCAAAAATCCCGAATGCGTAAGCGTTCGGGATTTTTGTCTCTCGTGTCCGAAAAAGAACTGGGCGAAAACCGAGAATTGTTACCGTAAAATTTATTTTCCCCTAACAAACATAGTAATTGATGCATATACATAAAAAGCAATATCAAAATATATAATATATGCAGCCCCGCCTATAAGTTTAAACCCAATTTGATATGTTGATATGCCAATTTCACCAACTCTTGAAAGAAAAGAAACAAAAGCAATTTCAAAAGAATACGGCAACAATACCAACAGAAAAAACACAAAGGATAAAATTCCAACCCAAAACGATAAAAGTGGACGATTAATAGTAAAATAAGAAAACACACACGCTATTAGCAATATCGCAAGCATCAAAATTGGGTGAAAAGTACTAAATATATTTCCAAAATATCCACTAAATATTTCATAGAAATTATTATTTTCCTGATAAGGCAAAAAACCAACGACCACAACAAATACAAAAACGCAAATATGAAGCACAAAACTACAAACACTTACTATATGATAAATTTTGTCATTTTTGGTCATTATCAATCACCTACTTGAATGTATTATAGCATAAAAGTGGTAAAAAATCAATGCGAAACATTATATATCATCAATCGGCTTGAATAAAAAAATCCTCGTTCCAAAGAACGAGGATTTTTTGGTGCACCTGAGCATTCTATAATCGAACCGTTTACCTCTTTTAAGGTTACGGTTTTGCTTGCTCCCTTATAATTAAATGTTATGACTAACTTGTCGTCGTAAAGATATACGGCGTTCACAAAAATGTCAATCAGTCTCTGTTTGTGTTCCTTCGTTTCCAAGTTCATGCTCTGAATATGCCTGAGCCATAATACTAAGCCCTCTTTCGTAATGGTGGGCTTCTTCATTTCTTCCTTGATGAGCTTTAATTTTATCTCATCTCTTGTCTGTTCCAACTCAATCATTCTTTGTTTTGTGGTTGGAGTTATAATTCCTTCTTCTATTGCTCTGAGTAGATTGTTCAGTGCGTTCTCTGTTTCACTACCAGACTTTCTTCTGCCCAACCAATTTTTAATTTTCCCTTAGTATACACCTTGCTTTATAAAACTTACCATTCCGCTACCGAACCGTCAGCATGATGCCAAACAGGGTTTTTCCAATTATGCGGATTTTTGTTTTCCTCGATTACAAGATCACGGTTTACATCTACGCCAAGTCCTGCCTTCTTCGGCAAATCTACAAATCCATCTGTAAACTTAAAGTCATCCTGATTCTTAACATAATCAAGCACACTTTTGCCAACATTGTAATGAATTCCTATGCTCTGCTCCTGAATTACAGCATTATAGCTTGTGGCATCAACATTAAGGCATGCCGCAAGCGCTATTGGTCCCAAGGGACAATGGGGTGCTAAAGCCACATCATACGCCTCTGCCATTGCGGAAATTTTTTTAACCTCGGTAATACCGCCTGCATGCGACAGGTCGGGCTGTATAATATCCACTCCGCCAAATTCTAACAGACGTTTGAAATCATATTTAGAGAAAAGTCTTTCGCCCGTTGCAATCGGAATATTACAGCTTAATGCAATCTCTTTAAACACTTCCATATTTTCGCAAAGCACTGGCTCTTCGATAAACATAGGGTCAAACTCTTCCAATTTTTTTGCCAACACTTTTGCCATAGGTTTATGCACTCTTCCGTGAAAATCTATCGCTATACCGAAATATTTGCCGCAGTTCTCTCTGATAGCGGCAACTCGCTCTAAAACTGCATCAATTTTATCATAGCTGTCAATCATCTGTAATTCTTCTGTGGCATTCATCTTTATGGCTTTGAAACCCTGTTCCATCTTTTCTTTTGCAGCATTTCCCACATCAGACGGACGGTCGCCGCCAATCCACGAATAAACCTTCATTCTGTCGCGGCACTTACCGCCCATAAGCTCATATACAGGCACACCGAAAACCTTACCCTTAATATCCCAAAGTGCTTGGTCGATACCTGACAGTGCACTCATCAGCACACCGCCGCCACGATAGAATCCGGCTCGGTAAATGGTACTCCATATTCCCTCAATATCACCTGCATCTTTGCCGATAAGGTAATCCTTATATTCCTGAACACAGGCAAGAACGGTTCCCGCATGCCCCTCCAGCAATGCTTCTCCCCAACCGACTAAACCTGCATCGGTTTTAATCTCCACAAATCCCCAACGGGGACGGACAAAGTATGTATTAACTTCTGTAATCTTCATTGATACTACTCCTTATACATATGCTATATTATTCATGTAATTTTTTTTCGAAGATGTTCTAACATTGCTTCAGGATCATCGTGGCATCCATTCTTCGAATTTCTTTTAAATTAAGATCCCTGATTTTGCCAATACCATTACTAGTGCGGTCGACACAATCATCGTGCATTAAGATAAGTTCACCGCGTCAGCGGTCATATGAACATCCGTTTCAATCATATCTACGCCAAGTTCCAGCACTCGCCGAAAAGAGCACATGATATTCTCTAAGCCAAAACAGCTTTCGCCCCTATGACCTGAAACGAGCACTTTATTTTTGGGAAATGGATATTTCTTCATCGTTACCTCTTATACAATTTTAACGGATATTTGAAGCCACGGGAGGCGTTGTTTCGAACTCTTCTCTCCAATACGCACGGGTGTTAGCAGTTCTGCCAAGTTCATCCTCAACAGTAAATCGCACAAAAACATCAATATCCTGAATCGGAAATTCAGCGCAAGTAATTTCTCCGCTTTGTGTCTGTTTTACAGAAACCTTAGGGTCGCGTCTGCCACTGTTGGAAATGATGATTCTCTTTGCAGGAGAACATTCTATATGGAATATTCCATCTTCATACCAAAGTGCATTTATTATTGGTCCTCTGGAGGCATAAAAATCACCATTTTCCAGCGCTTTGATAACGGAACTGTGGGTAAGTGAATCTGCATACACCATATTAAACCCACCGAACAAATCACACTCTCCATGGGTATCATCGTTGGAAACACATCCAATCCTTAACCCATTTCTAAGCATTTCCTCATATATGTATGGACAAAAAGTATCGTGTCCCATCAACTGTGCAGCGTGATTATATATCTCCACAGCAAAAATTCCTTGGAGGTTGGTATAAATACTCGAATCCTCTTTTGACCAGGTAGGATGATTATAACTTACAATAAACCCTGCATCCTTCCCTTTGGAAATCAGTTGATTTAGTCCAGCAACAGAGTATTCCTTATAATCATTTCCGTCCCCGTCATAGACCGCTTGAGATATATCAGGCTTTTTATCCAGACGCATAACATCATCAAAATTATAGAATGGCATCTTACGATTTTCCGGATCTTTAGGGTAGAAATTCATATGGCTGACACGGCGCAACAGTTTTGGAAGTTACATATCGCCATATACTTGTACTTCGTACCCGGGCAATGTCAGAAAATCCTCATCATTAAGCTCGTTGTGTGGAACAAGAACTTCATGGTCGGTATAAGCAAGAATACTGTACCCACGACTCTTGTAGTTCTTTTTCAATTCTTCAGGTGTCATAACACCGTCAGAAATCGTACTATGACAATGTAGGTTGGCTTTATAACAATTTTTTCTGTAATCAATTAAATAAGTACGTTTTTTCATAATTCTATCAATGCCTCTATTTGATTCTATCGTTGAACTCGTCCTGAAGCATTGCCCTTTGCAAGTGATTCAACTTCAGCTACGGAGACAAGATTAAAATCGTGCTCTATGCTATGTTTGAGGCAGGATGATGCAACTGCAAAATTGATAGCTTTCTGCTCATCGTAATCAGAAAGTAATGAGTAAATAAGAGCAGCCCCAAAACTATCACCGCCGCCTACTCTGTCTACGATGTGAACATTATACGTAGGAGAGAAGAATGCTTCACCATTACTGTAAAGCATAGCCGCCCATTGATTATCAGATGCAGAAATACTTCCACGAAGTGTAATTGCAACTTTTTCAAAATTAAATTTTTCTGTAAGCTGACAGGCTACGCTGATATATCCGTCGTGGTTTACCTTTCCGGCATTTAAATCTGTGTCTTTAGCTTCTATTCCAAAAACATCTTTTGCATCTTCTTCGTTGGCAATACATACATCAACATAAGGCATTAATTTAGACATAACCTCTCTTGCAGTTTCACGAGACCAAAGTTTATTTCTATAATTTAAGTCGCAACTAATTTTAACGCCGAGTTTTTTTGCAGCTTTACAGGCTTCAAGACATATTGCCGGTAATTCACAGCCAAGAGCGGGTGTGATTCCGGTAAAATGGAACCAATCTGCTCCCTTGAAAATTTCTTTCCAGTCAAAATCTGCAGCAGTAGCTTTTGCTATTGCAGAACCAGCTCGATCATAAATTACTTTCGATGCTCTTTGTGAAGCACCTTTCTCTACAAAATACAAACCAAGTCTGTAGCCGCCGCGAACAATATAATCGGTGTCAACGCCATAACGTCTAAGTTCGTTAACAGCACATTGTCCAATCTCATGAGCAGGAACCTTAGATACGAAAGCAGTCTTAAAACCAAAATTTGCAAGAGATACTGCTACATTAGCCTCTCCGCCTGCATAACTTGCCTCAAATTTATCCGCCTGAACAAAACGAACATAGCCTTGGGGGTTCAGACGCATCATTATTTCACCAAACGTAACAATTCTTTTCATAATTTTCTCCTTAATAATACTCTATTTTAATGAATTTATATTTGTAACATACTTCTTTGCTGCATCACAAATTTTGTGATAATCTCCTGACTTAATCCAATCTTTATTCACAAGATTACCGCCAACACCGACACCTACAGCACCAGCCTTTAAAAATTCTGCAGCATTGTTCTCGTTAACTCCGCCCACAGCCAAGAATCGAATATGATTCATAGGTCCGCATACAGCCTTTATGTATGCAGGAGCATCTCCTACACAGGGGAATAACTTTACAAAATCCGCACCTGCATTGTAAGCTTGTTTTGCTTCTGTAGGAGTGTAGGCACCGGGAATGGAAACTAAACCTAACTCTCGGGTTTTGTTAATAACAGCTACATCTGTATCTGGGGAAATTATGTAAGAAGCACCCGCATTAGCAGCCATCTTTACCAAATCCGCACTAGTAACTGTACCCGCACCAACAAGCATTTTATCGCCCATTTGTTCTTTGATTGACTTGATGGTTTTAGCAGTGTCAATGAATGTTTCAGGTGATTTTTGATTAAATGTAATTTCAACCAAAGTTATTCCACCCTCATAAAGGGCTTTTGCAGCAGCAATTGCTTCCTGCTCATTCGCACCGCGAATAATTGCAATGATTTTTTGCTTGCAAATTTCGTTTATAATTGTTTCACGCATAAAACATATACCTCCAAATTTAGAAAAGTCTTTACTTTTTTTACTTTTATGCTATTATAATTATAGTACATATTTTTGACACAATCTTGTCAAAAAACGAGAAGAATGTGCCATTTTTTGTTTTGGGGGATATATGAATAGATATTTTGATATAGAACGAGAACGAAGCAAGGAACTTTATAAGGAAATCACTAACGACAATATAGACGGTCAATGTCATTTTAATTTTCATTCCCAAATTGAACTTTATTTTGTGAATGAGGGAGAAATTGATGCCTGTATTAATTCCCAAAGGCGACTGTTAAAAAATGACCAAATGGCCGTAGTTTTAAGTTATGATGCTCACATGTTTCGTTCTGTGGGTAATTCTACATCAAGTATTCTTATTATACCACCGGATATTTGTAGGGAATTTTCATTAGCAGTACAAAATAAGCGAGTTAAAAATCCGTTTATTTGCGACGAAGCTACGGTTAAACAAATAAAAACCTATGTTAATGCTATTAAAACTGACAATGGTAATAACATAAAACTCCAAGGATATTTATATGTTATTTTAGGGATAGTGTTAGAAAACATATTTCTTGAAGCCTCAAACTGTTCTGTTGATACAGAATTTTCTACTAGGGTTTTATTATATTTGAATAATCATTTCAAAAATAAAATCTCTCTTAAATCACTGTCTGAAACATTCGGTTACAGTCAAAGTTATTTTTCCCGATATTTTAAAAATTGTTTTGGGGTCGGTATTAACCAATATGTTAACATTCTGCGTTTAAGATATACACTATTACTTTTGAAAGAGGGAAATAACACCCATACATACTGTGCATTGGAAAGTGGGTTTAATTCTGTGAGAACATTTTATCGTGTATTCAAGCAGGAGTTTGGATGTACACTTCAAGACTATTTTTCGTCTATTGATAAACAG
>JAZTXU010000143.1:0-3037 GCA_045636565.1 Acutalibacteraceae bacterium | reverse complement strand
CAAAAAGTTGTCCGCTTATTGAATTTTTTGAAGGTACGGTAAATAAAAATATAAGAATTGAAAACATCTACCGCCGTGAAACCCGAAATGATGTAGATGCACCGCTTATTTATATCCAAAAAAATGCAAAGATTGAAAACCTTTCTCTTGGATATATGGTTCAAAATTTCCCAGATGGACGTGATGTGCCTATGGTGATAGACCAAAACAAAAAGGAAAGATAAAGTAAAGGCTTGACCGATCGGTCAAGCCTTTTTTTGCGGGTCGATGTGGGCATCGACCCCTACAAATATTTACGATTTAGATCGTAGGGGCGGATGCCCACATCCGCCCGCTAAAAAAACGTGGTTATCCAATAAACAAATCCATAAATCACACTCGCCACTGTGCCGTAAGCGATAACGGGGCCTGCGATTGTGAAAATTTTAGCGCCGAGTCCCAACACCCAGCCTTCTGCTGCTGTCAATATCGGACACATTAATTACTATTGCTATCAAACAAAAGTTTTCTATAAACCGATGGTGAACACCCGAAAAATCTTTTAAAAACTCTATTAAAATATGTAGGTGAAGAAAAACCGCAATCTGTTGCAATCTCTAAAATAGAGTTTTCGGTTTCCTTTAATTTTTTAACCGCATAATGTACTCTTGAAAAATTAATGTATTCAAAAATTGTTGAACCCGTTACCTCTTTAAATGTATGACAAATTGTATACTTATTATATTTCACCAATGAGCAAATCTCATCAAGCGCAATAAGTGATTTAAAATTAGTATCTACATAGTAAACGATCTGTTCAATTTTTTTAAATTGATCTTTTGGCATCGCCAAAGGTACAATAAAGCCTTGCGAATACATAAAAGCAACAAGCTCATAAAGATATGCTTTTACATACCAATAGCTTTCTTTGTAATTTTCATAATATTTTATATTTATTCTATTTAACAACCCTGTTATTTCATTATTATCGTTAAATATTAAATATGGCTTGACTTGTGTTCTCAAAACAAATGTATAAAATTTCGAAAGATTATCATAATTTATATTTTCTTGCAACAAGCTAATATCGACCTGATAATAGATAACCTCTGCATTTTTAGAATATAGCTTATGACCGATATTACTATTTATAAAGATAATTTGCTTCGGATGAACCTCAATTACATCGTCATTAACACAGCAATTTAATATACCACTTTTAACCTCAACAATTTCAACCGCCATATGTGAATGCATTCCACGGTAATTATCACTATTTGTCATATGAAGATGATTGATTTTAATTGGCAGATTGAAATTTTCAAAACGTATTATTTCTTTTTCCATAAGTCACCACTTTCGCAATATTGTTCAGTTATTTGACAATATCAATATTGAAATCAGCAATTTTATTCAATATAATATACAATATACTACAAAATTACTTAAAAGTAAAGTTCTATGATATTTATAGTTTATATATCGTTTTGAGGATTTAATTTATGAATGATGTTTCTGTAAAAAGTATAAAGCGCAGCAAGAATATGTATATTTTAGAAGCCGCTTTCGAATACTTTATATCCATTTTGGTTGCAGGTTCTTATCTCGCAACCCTTACTAAAGAATTAGGTTTTTCTGATAGTCTTACAGGAATTTTGTCATCTTTTATTTCTTTAGGTTGTTTGTTTCAACTATTATCTTTATCTTTAAGACGTAAAAAGGTTAAAAGTTTTGTAACAGTATTTAGTATTTTAAATCAACTTCTATTTATGTTACTTTATGTGATACCCTTAACAAACTTTGAAAAACAAACAAAAATTATATTATTCATTATCCTGATATTCTCTGCTTATTTAATATATAACTTTGTTCATCCTAAAAAAATAAACTGGTTAATGTCTTTAGTTGAGGATAATCACAGAGGTAGTTTTACTGCAAATAAGGAAATAGTATCTCTAATTTCGGGAATGGTATTTACCTTTGGTATGGGTACCGTCATTGATTATTTTTCTGAAACCGGTAGAATTCGTTTGGCATTTGTGTTTTCAGCAATTGTAATTTTTATTATTATGGTGTTGCATTCTCTTACAATGATATTTGCTGTTGAAAAAGAGATGCCCCAAAGTCCTAAAATGAATTTTAAACAAAACCTTACAGAATTACTAAAAAATAAAAATGTGATAAAGGTAACTATTATTTTTATACTTTATAATATTTCCACCTATATTTCTACCCCGTTTTATGGTACATATCAAATAGGCGAATTGGGGTTAGATTTAAAATTCGTTTCATTAGCAATAATGAGCGGAAGTGTATCTAGAATTTTGTTTTCTAAATTTTGGGGAAGATATGCAGATAAAAACACCTTTGTAGGAATGATTGAAAAATGTTTTGTATTTTTGGGGCTTTCACAACTTTGTGTGATATTTGCAATTCCTTCAACAGGTGAAATAATGTTAATTTCATACAATATATTATATGGCATTGCATTAGGCGGCATAAACAGTGCTCTTATAAATTTAATATTCGATTATGTTCCATTAGAAAAAAGAGCCGATTCATTAGCTATCACTCAAGCAATTGCAGGTCTTACCGGTTTTTTGACTACGCTTTGTATCAGCCCACTTGTCTCTTATATTCAAAATAACAACAATTCGATTTTGGGTTTATCTATATATGCACAGCAGTTTGTTTCAATAATCGCCCTGATATTTACAGTTTTGGCAATAGTCTATATAAGATTTGTCTTTTTTAAAAAGGCAACTACAAAGGCTTGACCGATCGGTCAAGCCTTTTTTGTCAAACTAACGTCATTATCCAAAAAATAACCCCATAAACCACACTCGCCACGGTGTCATACACGATAACAGATCCTGCGATTTTGAACATATTAGCACCAAGACCCAACACCCAGCCCTCTGCTTGTGGTCAAGTAGGACCCATTATTTTTCTAAATGTTTGGTTTTTCTGCTTTGCGATATTCTTTTGGCGTGATTGCAAACGCCTTTTTGAACACTTTATAAAAATACGCTGTATCGTAGAATCCAAGCAAATCGGA
>JAZTXU010000142.1:0-4560 GCA_045636565.1 Acutalibacteraceae bacterium | reverse complement strand
ACGAGTCGGTCAGGCGGTTGCGGACAGAAATGTCTGAGGAAAGTCCGAGCCCCGCAGGGCAGAATAGCGGCTAACGGCCGCCGAGGGTGACCTTAGGGAAAGTGCAACAGAGATATACCGCCTTGATTTTCAAGGTAAGGGTGGAAAGGCGAGGTAAGAGCTCACCGGTTTCACGGGAACGTCGAAACCCTGTAAACCCTATTCGGAGCAACGCTGACTGTAGCTATACATTTGCCCGATGTGCTACGAAAAGCGGCTTGAGCGACCGGAGCAATCCGGCGTCGAGATAGATAACCGTCCACGACAGAACTCGGCTTACCGACCGACTCATTATTTTATTTACAAATATACCGATGTATACTTGTAGTACGAAAAAAGATAAATTTTGCCTATAATATTATTAAGCGGTGATGATATCTGAAAAAACTAAGACAAGGTAAATATGAAATTCTGACCACAAAGGCAGACGCAATAGATAAATTTATGCAACTGCAAGGTGTTTGCAGGGAGAAATTCAGCGATGGCCAATGCGTTTTATTTTATTGCACTAAAAAAGGTAAAATCACTGTTGGTAATCCAAGTATAAGGCGTTATGAAAGACAAAGTTCTACCAAACTTTGTGCCAATGTGACAGAATATGGCGGAAAAACTTATGTTACTTATTATACTGAGTTCAATCGGTTTGTTAATATTTCAAAATTGATTTCGCTTGTATTTGATGTGATTATTGCGGTTTTTGGTATTATAATGGCTATTATAAGCGAAGAGAAAAAACCGTATTTTATAGTTTTGGCTGTGTGTCTGGTAGGTTTTGTTTACTTTCTTCTTAATGCTGTAGAGGAAAATAAAAATTCACCTAAGGACTCTGATGTGCTGATAAAAGAGCTTGAAAACAGAATTGATGCGGTGAATAATTGGGATAAATAAAATTGTAATACGCTCATTATTTGTAAATATACAGATAGAAATAAGAAAGGGACGGCGAAAATCGTCGTCCCTCTGAATTTTTGGCAAGTTAATTTATCGGTGGGTTGATTGAATGATTGTAGGGGAGGGTCTCTGTGCCCTCCCGAGAAACAAAGCCAAAACTAACGGGAGGGCACAGAGACCCTCCCCTACGATTTTGGTTTAATTTACATTTAAAACTTCCCGACAAACTATATCTGAAATATCACCCGCAAAATTTTGTGAAAATTCTTTTCTGGCAGTTATAGGGTGAATATTCCCACTCGGAAATATTGCTTTCATTTAAAAAATATTTTATTTCGGGTGAATAAGAGGTATCAAAACTGTCAATAATAATAAGTTTAATCTTCATTTTATCCCTGATTATGCTTTTTATATAAACGCTTGCGAGTTGACCTACTTTAACCCCTTCTTTCGGTTCGGCAAGTCCTGCAAGGTTTGGGGTTATTTCAACAAAAACGCCGTAATCCTCAACGCTTCGCACAACTCCCGAAACGGTCTGACCAGCCGCGAACATTTCGGCATTTTCATCCCAAGTGCCCAAGAGTTCTTTATGCGAAAGGGTGATTTTTCGGTCGTCGGCAATGCTTTTTATAACCGCCTTTATATTCTCTCCCACATAGAATCTGTCCCGCGGGTGGGAAATGCGTGAAACCGAAATAGCATCAATAGGAAGTAGGGCTATATTTCCGCAACCGATATCACAAAAAGCGCCGAAACTTTCAAGATGTGTTACCTTTGCGTTTATAATATCACCGCATTTAAGGTTATTCAAAATATGCTCGCGGCAAAGTTCCTGCGCTTTGCGGCGGGAGAGTATAGCGTAAGGTCTGCCGCCATTATCGGCGGTTATTGCCGTTACCACAAAGCAAACCGTTTTGCCAACACGGGAAATAAGGGCAATATCCCTTGTAAAGCCTTCGGTAATTCCGAGCGCACCCTCTTCTCTTGGGATAATTCCCTTCATACAGCCAAGGTTTACCACCAAATTATGCGAAGCGTCACACATAACAACGGGGGCTTCAAGTACCGTTTCCTGCAATTTTGCTTCAGCTAAATGCGCAGAAGTAAATCTGTTCTTTTTGTTTTCTGTTAAATTCCATCCTTCGGGATAAAAACTTATCATATTTCTCACCTTTCCTTTTGGCAGAAATTTCTGCTGTTCTTTTTTCTTTAGGTATCTACCTAAAATGATTATATGTGCGAGAGTGTAAAAAAATGAGGGAAATATGTCTATCAAAAAAAATAAATTTTAAGAAGGTGAAAAATTGTATAAAACCTTAAACGAGCATTACAAAGAAAAGTTTGGCGTAAAGGTATATAAATTGTCGATAGATGGCGGATTTTCTTGTCCTAACCGAGACGGCACAATCGGCACGGGTGGTTGCATTTTCTGTTCAAGCAAAGGCTCGGGCGAGTTTGCCGAGAGCGGAAATTCCATAACAGAACAACTCGAAAAGGCAAAATTGAGGGTTGAAAACAAGATTAAAAGCGGAAAATATATTGCTTATTTTCAGTCATTCACAAACACCTATGCCGAAGTAAATATATTAGAACAAAAATATTCAGAGGCTATAGAGCCTGATTACATTGTGGGGCTCAGCATTGGCACAAGACCCGATTGCCTGCCTGATGAAACGGTAGCGCTTCTCGCGAAAATTAATAAAATCAAACCTGTAAGTGTTGAGTTGGGACTCCAAACCACAAACGAAAAAACTGCCGATTACATTAACAGAGGTTATAAAAACGGTTGCTATTTTGATGCGGTAAAACGCCTTAAAGCCGCAGGGATTGAGGTTGTAACCCACATTATTATCGGTCTTCCCAATGAAACCGAGCAGGATATATTTAAAACCGTAAGCGATGCGGTAAATGCCAAAACCGATGGGGTTAAATTTCATCTGCTTCACATATTAAAAGGCACCGCCTTGGAAAAAGAATATGAAAAAGGAAAATTTGAGTGTTTAACGCTCCCCGAATATGCCGAGATTCTTAAAAAATGCATTGAAATTTTACCGCCCCACACAGTTGTTCACAGAATAACGGGTGACGGCGCAAAAAAAGACCTTATAGCACCGCTTTGGTCGGCAGATAAGAAAAAGGTTTTAAACTATCTTAATAATTATTTAAAATAAAATCACCAAAAAGTAATATGAGAGGGAAATTTACTCATACTATTTTTGGTGATTTTTTTGATAACTACTATTGTTAGAACCATAGTTTTATATGTTTTTTTAACCTTTGGTGTAAGGCTTATGGGCAAGAGGCAGATAGGTGATATGCAACCGAATGAACTCGTAATCACGTTACTTATCTCGGAAATTGCAGCAATTCCCTTGCAGGATACCTCGCAACCGCTTCTTTTTGGAATAGCGGCAATTTTTATGCTTGTTGTATTGGAGATTGTAATGTCTGTTCTTGCGATGAAATTCCGCAAAATCAGAAAACTGATGAGCGGAAAATCAGTTGTGGTGATTAAAAACGGTGAAATCGACCAGAACGCCATGAGGGTTGTAAGAATGACCGTTCTTGATTTAATTGAACTGCTCCGCGGCCAAAATGTTTTCGATATTTCCACCGTTGCCTTCGCGGTGCTCGAAGTGAACGGGGAGTTAAGTGTGCTGCTTAAATCAGGGGAACAACCGGCCACCGCCAAGGATTTAAAACTCACTCCGCAGCCTGCGGCGTTACCGCTTCCCGTTATTACTGACGGAAAAATTGAACAGGATTCCCTCAATGCCTTAAAGGTTACCGAGGCGGAAATCAGAAAACTTTTAAAAATCAATAAAACAACTGTTGAAAATGTGTTTTTAATGACAATGGACCGCGATAAAAAAATTAATATAATTAATATGAAGGAGGGCGTATGAGAAGACTTATTGCCGCCGCTATTTTGATTGTTCTGATTATAAGCATTTATTTAACGGGATATTTATATATTAATGTCACCTGTGAAGAAACTAAAAGGTTGGTTTTGAATTGCGTTACCGCTTATGAGAAAAACGAAAACATAGAGTTTCACGCAAAAAAACTCGAAAAATATTGGAGCGGTAAAGAAAAAATGTTATCGGTTTTCACAAACCATGGGGTTATTGATGAAATTGAACTTGCAATAGAGTCACTTGGCGTGCACAGTAAATACCCCGATAATGAGATGTTTTATGAATATTCGAGCACTTTAAAAATGTTGCTTCATCAGTTGTTAGAGGATACCACTCCGAGTGCACACAGTATATTGTAAAGATTTTTTAAAGTTAAAACGTGAAAAAGAAAAAGCACACAGCCTAATGGCTATGTGCTTTTGTGTTGGCATCTACTTATTTTCCCGGGCAGCTTCCCGCCAAGTATCTTCAGCGCAAGTGAGCTTAACTTCTGTGTTCGGGATGGGAACAGGTGGACCCTCACCGCAATCAACACCAACTATTTTTGTGTGTCACCTTGAGGCGACTTTGATATGATATCACAACAAAACATTTTTGTCAAGCATTTTTTTGAAAAAATTAAAAAAATTTTTAAGGGCTATAATTTGCATACCTTTTATATCGCTGTTTTTGTTTCTTTTTCTTTACTTTAAGAATCAAAAATGATATAATA
>JAZTXU010000141.1:0-8876 GCA_045636565.1 Acutalibacteraceae bacterium | reverse complement strand
AACACTTATCTTGCGGTTGACCACGGTCTTGAGATTCTTCCCGTAATCAATAAAATTGATTTGCCTTCGGCAGAGCCTGAGAGAATCAAGGGCGAGATAGAGGATATTATAGGTATCCCTGCTGATAATGCGCCCCTTATTTCTGCAAAAACAGGTATAAATGTTGAAGAAGTGCTTGAAAAGATTGTAACAGAAATTCCTTCTCCCGAGGGTGACCGTAACGCTCCGCTTTCTGCTTTGATATTTGACTCTTATTATGACCCGTATAAGGGTGTTGTTGTTTATTTCAGGGTGGTTGGAGGTAAAATCAAAGCGGGTGACAGAATCCGAATGATGGCAACAGGCGCCGAATTTGATATTGTTGAAATTGGCAGAAAAAGAGCCACCAGCTTGGAGCCTTGCGATGTTTTGGAGGCAGGCGAGGTTGGTTACTTGTCAGCTTCGATTAAAACCGTAAGTGAAGCGCGCGTTGGTGACACAATAACCTTGGCAAATGCCCCTGTAAGTGAGGCACTTGAGGGTTACAGAGCGGTAAATCCGGTTGTATTCTGCGGTATTTACCCTGCTGACGGTGCAAAATATCCTGACCTTCGCGATGCTTTAGATAAATTGCAGCTTAATGATGCATCCCTCTTGTTTGAGCCTGAAAGTTCAAACGCTTTGGGCTTTGGTTTCCGTTGCGGATTCTTGGGACTTCTTCATATGGAAATCATTCAAGAGCGACTAGAAAGAGAATATAATCTTGATCTTGTTACCACCGCTCCGAGCGTTGAATATAAATTCGCATTAACCTCGGGGGAGACTGTAACGGTTGATAACCCCACAAATTATCCTGACCCTGCAGTAATTTCAGAGGCTTTAGAACCCGTGGCTGATGTTCATATTTACAGCCCGAGTGACTATGTCGGTACAATTATGCAACTTTGCGAAGAGCGCCGCGGTGTTTACACCGATATGAAATATATGGGTGACCGTGTTGACATTCATTATGTAATGCCTATGGGTGAAATCGTTTATGACTTTTTCGATGCATTAAAATCTCGCACAAAGGGTTATGCAAGCTATGATTACGAAACAAAGGGCTATGAGAAATCCAAGCTTGTGAAGTTAGATGTTATGCTTGCAGGCGATGTTGTGGATGCGCTTTCGTTTATAGTTCATACCGATAATGCTTATGCAAGAGCAAGAAAGATTGCAGAAAAATTAAAGGATTATATTCCGCGCCAGTTGTTTGAAGTGCCGATTCAGGTTGCAGTTTCGGGTAAGATAATTGCGAGAGAAACGGTTAAAGCAATGCGTAAGGATGTATTGGCTAAGTGCTACGGCGGTGATATTACCCGTAAGAAGAAACTTCTTGAAAAGCAAAAAGAGGGTAAGAAACGAATGAGAAGACTTGGCTCAGTTGAAGTGCCGCAAGAGGCATTTATGGCTGTGTTAAAGCTTGATGAATAAGGTGTTTTTATGGAAGAAAAGAGACTTACAAGAAGGCAGGCTATTATCAGAAGAAGACTATTTTTAAGCGTGGTAGCGGTGGCTTTGGCACTTGTTATCGGTCTTACTGTGTTTATAGTGTCTTCTTTAACTGATGATTCTGATGAAAAATCAAAAAATAATGCTACATCTGGCAACGCATCAAATGTGACTTCTGAGGTTACTTCAAGTGAAATTAATAATGAAGTTTCAAGCAACTCTTCAAGCGAGACTCCTAGCCCGTCTTCATCAGAAGAAGAAAAACCATCATCAACTACAAGTTCAAACAAGCCGTCGGATACTGCGCCTAACGAGGCTAAGTTAGATGAAAATTTCAGTAGCTTGTTGCTTGTAAACGGTAAAAATCCTTTGCCTGATGATTACGACAGTAATGTGAGGAAAGATCTTGTTGAAATCGATGCAAAATATCGTAACAATAACTATGTAACTCAGATTCATAAGGACGTTTATCCTTATATTACTGCTATGGTAGCGGCCGCACAAAAAGACGGTGTTGATTTAAGGGTTTGGTCGCCTTTCAGAAGTTACGCTATCCAAAAGGATTTATTCCAAAAGCAAGTAGACCGTGTTGGTGGAGACGAGGAAAAGGCGGCAACTGTTGTGGCACGTCCCGGCACTAGCGAGCATAACACAGGTCTTTGTGCGGATTTCAATATGGCAAGCGATGCCTTTGAGAATACTGCAATGTACCGCTGGATGACTGAAAATGCCGAAGATTACGGCTTTGTTATGCGTTACCGCAAGGATAAACAACCAATAACAGGTGTTATTCACGAATCGTGGCATTGGCGTTTTGTTGGCATAAATCACGCTAAAGAAATGAATAAGCTCGATATGTGCCTTGAAGAATATGTACAATATCTTGAAAAAAATAATTGATTAAAGTTTTAATTTTGAGGAAAGAATTATGAAACAAGGGTTTGATAACGATAAATATATAAAACTGCAATCGCAGAATATAAGGGATAGAATAGCTAAATTTGGCGGCAAGCTTTATATGGAATTCGGCGGTAAATTGTTTGATGATTACCATGCGGCACGAGTTTTACCGGGGTTTCAGCCTGACGCAAAGGTTAAAATGTTGCTTGAGCTTAAGGATGATGCTGAAATCGTAATAGTAATCAATGCTGATGCTATCGAAAAGAATAAGCGCCGTGGTGACCTTGGTATCACTTATGACCTTGATACTTTGCGCCTTATTGATGCTTTCAGAGAAATAGGCCTTTATGTTGGCAGTGTTGTAATTACCTGTTATACAGGTCAGCCTTTGGCAGAAGCGTTTGAAAAGCGTCTTACTTCTTTGGGTATTAAGACATATCGTCATTATCCAATAAAGGATTATCCTTCAAATATTCCTCATATTATAAGTGAGGATGGTTTCGGTAAAAATGACTTTATTGAAACAAAACGCGGTCTTGTGGTGGTAACAGCTCCCGGTCCCGGAAGCGGTAAAATGGCAACCTGCCTCTCACAACTTTATCACGAGCATAAGAGGGGAGTAACGGCGGGTTACGCTAAATTTGAAACCTTCCCAATATGGAGCATTCCGTTAAAGCATCCCGTTAATATCGCTTATGAGGCGGCAACCGCTGACCTTAACGATGTTAATATGATTGACCCCTTCCATTTGGATGCTTATTCCGAAAAAGCAGTAAACTATAACCGTGATATCGAAATTTTCCCCGTGCTTAATGCAATTCTCGAGGGTATCTTGGGTGAATCACCTTATAAGAGTCCTACCGATATGGGTGTTAATATGGCAGGCTTTGCCATTAGTGATGATGAGGCAGTGTGTGAAGCGGCAAGACAAGAGGTTATCCGCAGATATTATGCGGCGCTTGTTAATGTTCGCCAGGGTATGGGCGAGCAATCGGATGTTGCGAAAATTGAACTTCTTATGAATCAAGTGGGCGCAAGTGTTGAGGAACGCCCCGTTGTTTCGGCTGCGCTAAATAAGGCAGAGGAAACCGGTATGCCTGCAGTTGCTCTTGAACTTTCTGACGGAAGAATAATAACAGGTAAAACTTCAAGTTTGTTGGGTGCATCATCTTCACTTTTGCTTAACTGTTTAAAGGTGTTGGCAGGAATCCCCGATGAAATTGATTTGATTTCACCCACCATAATCGAGCCTATTCAAAAACTCAAAACTGATGTTATGGGTAACCATAATCCAAGGCTTCATACCGATGAAATTTTGATTGCGCTTTCGATCTGCGCCGCCACAAGCGATATTGCTAAAAGGGCATTGGAGCAGGCAGAAAGGCTTAACGGACTTGAAGCACATTCGAGCGTAATTTTATCTCGAGTGGATGAAAATGTTTTCAGAAAATTGGGCGTTAATATCACATTTGAGCCTAAGTATCAAACCAAAAAGCTTTATCATAACTAAAATACTGCCCGACTTAAAAGTGTAAAAGTCGGGCAGTATTTTTAAGTTTGTGTAGCGACAATCGAAGTTTGCATCTTTGCAAAAATATAATAACACAAAAATGTGCTATTATCAACACATTTTTGTGTTTTCGTGTAAAATGGTAACAGAGGTGATTTTGGTGGTACACTGTTATCAAAGAATACGAGATTTAAGAGAAGATAACGATAAAACACAAGCCGATATTGCTAAAGTGCTTGGCGTGCATTTAACTCAGTACAGAAGATGGGAACTTGGTGAAACTGAAATTCCCGTTCACAAGCTGATCGAATTATGTAATTTTTATAAGGTGTCCTCTGATTATATTTTAGGTCTTACCAAATTAAAGTAAATGAATTATAGTAAAATAAGGGGCTGTAAATAACTATAGTTTAACTTATGAAAATTAATTTATATATTGTAAAATAAAAATAATTAAAACACAATTTCGGTCTTTACACCTTGGTGTTAAGATAAAATCAAAGTGCAAAGCACTTAAAATTAAAGGAGGATTTTTTATGAATTCAACTAAAAAGTACTTGGCAGAGTTTATCGGTACATTTGTATTGGTATTTTTTGCCTGCGGAACAGCAGCCACCATTGGCGTAGGCGGAGCAGGTTATTTAATCGTAGCTTTGGCTTTCGGTCTTGTTATTGTGGCAATGGCTTACTCAATCGGTAACGTTTCAGGTTGCCATATTAACCCCGCAGTTTCCATCGCAATGCTCGTTAGCGGAAAAATGACCACAAAGGATTTTGCAGGTTATGTTGCTGCTCAGTTCTTGGGTTCAATCGTAGGTTCTGCTGCTTTGACCCTTTTCCTTGGCAGCGAAAGCTCTCTCGGTGCAAATGGTTTGTTTGATGATGATATCTTGCTTTCACTCCTTATTGAAATTATCCTTACATTTGTATTTGTATTCGCTATTTTAGGCGTTACATCTAAGAAGGGTAACAGTGCAGTTTCAGGTATCGTAATCGGTTTAAGCCTTACTTTAGTACATATTTTAGGTATTGCTTTCACAGGCACATCTGTAAATCCCGCTCGTAGCTTTGGTCCCGCTCTCTTTGTAGGCGGCGAAGCTCTCGAATGTGTTTGGGTATTCTTATTGGCTCCCCTTGTAGGCGGCGTTCTTGCAGCTTTGGCACATAAGTTCCTCAATTCAGATGTAGATGCTGAGTAATTGAAAACTTTAAATAATAGGTAAAAATAAAACAACCGCCTGAGCGGTTGTTTTATTTTTCTGTATCTGTATTCTTAATATATTCTTTTAATGCCAAATTAATTAATTGAGAAAGCGAACGGTCATCATATTCTGCTAATTCTTTTGCTCTTTTAAGAATATCACTATCAATAGTTATACTGATTTTTTCTTTAAGTGGTCGCACCTGTATTCCTCCTTATACTACCATATAGCTTATTATAAGATAAAGTATTGACTTATAATCAAAAGTAGGATGAAATACTATAAAGTAGTATTTTTGGAGGGCGTTAAAATGGCAGAATTTTGTTTAGATTGTTTTAACGAGGAATTTGATGAAAAACTTACAAAAAGGGATGTTATATTAAGTGAAGGTTTATGTGAGGGTTGTGGACAGTTGAAACCTTGCGTAGTTAGTATAAGGAGTAAATTTTCGATTTTCAGGCTTCTTGATTATTTAAGATAATGCACATACTATCAAATAAAAACCGCGTATACATTTCGTATACGCGGTTTTTAAGGTGAAGATGTATTTTTTCTTTATTATTTATTGCTTGTAATAATTTCTTTACCGCCCATATAAGGTCTTAAAGCCTCGGGGATAACCACACTGTAATGCTCGCCGTCAAAACGAAGGTTGTTTTCAAGGAAAGCAATGAGCATACGGGGTGGTGCTACAACTGTATTGTTAAGGGTGTGAGCTAAATACTTCTTGCCGTCTTCGCCTTTAACCTTTATACCAAGTCTTCTTGCCTGTGCATCGCCAAGGTTAGAACAAGAGCAAACCTCAAAGTATTTCTGCTGCTTCGGACTCCACGCCTCAACATCATAAGACTTAACCTTAAGGTCAGCGAGGTCGCCTGTGCAACATTCAAGTGTGCGAACGGGGATATCAAGACTTCTGAAAAGCTCAACGGAATAGCTCCACATTTTATGGAACCAGTCCATACTTTCTTCAGGCTTACAGATAACAATCATTTCCTGCTTTTCGAACTGGTGGATACGGTAAATGCCGCGCTCCTCAATTCCGTGTGCGCCCTTTTCCTTGCGGAAACAGGGAGAATAGCTTGTAAGGGTTAAGGGAAGCTTTTCTTCGCCTGTGATAGTATCAATAAACTTACCAATCATAGAATGTTCAGATGTACCGATAAGGTAAAGGTCTTCGCCCTCAATCTTATACATCATAGCATCCATTTCTTCAAAGCTCATAACGCCTGTTACAACATTACTTCTTATCATAAATGGGGGAATGCAGTAGGTAAAACCCTTATCAATCATAAAATCACGCGCATAAGCGGTAACTGCTGAATGAAGACGAGCGATATCACCCATAAGGTAATAGAAACCTTCACCTGCAACTCTGCCGGCAGATTCCTTATCAATACCGTCAAACAACTGCATAATATCGGTGTGGTAGGGGATTTCGAAATCAGGGTAGGTTTTCTCGCCAAACTGTTCAACCTCAACATTTTCGCTGTCATCACGACCTACGGGAACGCTTTCATCTACGATGTTAGGTATCTTCATCTGGATTTCGGTAACCTTTTTGGTAAGCTCGGTTTCCTTTTCCTCTAAAGCTTTAAGCTCGGCAGCCTGCTCGTTTACAAGCTTTTTCATTTCTTCGGCTTCTTCGCGCTTGCCCTGACCCATAAGCATACCAATCTGCTTACTGATTTTGTTTCTGTTAGCGCGAAGCTCGCTAGCGCGGTTAATAGCAGCGCACTTTTCAGTGTGAAGAGCGATAACCTCATCAACCAAAGGGAGCTTTGAATCCTTAAACTTGCGTTTGATGTTTTCTTTTACAAGCTCGGGATTATCACATATAAATTTAATATCAAGCATTTCTTATTCCTCCTGTGGAAAACCGCATTGAAAACGGTAAAAATTCTAAATTTTAGTATACCATACACTGTTTGCTTTGTCAAACATTGTATATAATTATTTAAGAGTGTATTGCAAAGCAAACGTAATGCAGACATACGTTGTATTTAAAGTTATAATAAAGGTGCAAGTTTCGATTGTCGCCAAACAAATTTGCATTTTGTAGGGACAGATGCCCACATCTGTCCGTTTGATTTCGCATTAATTTGCGGGATGATGAGGGCATCATCCCCTACGCAAAGTGATTCACATATCAAAAATATTTACATTCGTGTGGAGCACACCGAATGTCTTTTTTTATTATTTATTATTTTAAATAATGTCATACGCCTCAACAATACCGCTTTTATGGTAAAGTGAGGGGGTAATCATAATCGAATAGCCTCTGCCGTTATCTGCGGTCCACTCAACCGGCTTGTGGCGTGGAACTGCCGTGGCGGCAAGGAGCATCATCATAGCACCGCCGTGCATTATAACTGCGGCTTCAAAAATTCCTCTGCTAGACATATCATAAACGATTTGCTGAAGTCCAAGGCAAACCCTTTTAATAAATTCACTGTTTTCTTCACCCTCGGGCGGTGCTGATAACTGTCCCGAAGTCCAGGGTAGGAAATAAGGATTTCCCTCAAGCTCTGCGGCGGTTTTGCCTTCAAAGCTTCCAAAATCATATTCCTTTAAATTATCAACCGAAATGGTTTCCTTTTCGGGATATAATACCGCTGCCGTTTGCTTACAACGAAGCATGGGACTTGAATAAACAACCTCCGCCGCGGGGTATTCCATATTTTCCTTTAAAAGTCGGAGCTCGTTAAGACCCTCAGGAGATAGGGGAAGGTCGGTTTTGCAACCAATATACTGTCCCTTAAAATTCGCATCGGTGGCTCCGTGGCGAATCAAATGTATTTTTAAAGTTCTCATTCTATACACTCCAATAGCTCGGTTATAATTGCGTTACTTATTAGCATTCCGCTGTTTGTAAGGCTGATTTTATCGTTTTCAAAATTTATATATCCCGCTTTTTCAAATTGAAGGCATTTTTTAAAGAAATATTCAGGTAATTCGGCACCAAACAGGGATTCGTATTCTTGTATAGAAATACCCTCTTTAAGCCTTAACTTTAACATAATATATTCTTCTTTGCCTCCGCCCTCACCGTCAGGCAGGGGGAAATTTCCACTTAAAAATGCTTTAAGGTCACGCGAGTAATAAAAACGCTTGCCATCAATAAATGAATGTGCGGCAGGGCCTATTCCTAAATATTCATCACCCTGCCAATATTTTATATTATGGCGGCTATAAAGATTTTCTTTGCAGAAATTTGAAATCTCATAATGATTATATCCGATTTCTTCTAAAAAGCTGCACATTAAAAGGTATTGCTCGGCTATTGCATCATCATCGGGCAGGGATAAATTCTCTCTCTCGCGGAAAAAAGCGGTATTTTCTTCGATTTTTAAGATATAAGCCGAAATATGCTCAGGGGATAACTCTTTTAAAAGCTCAAGGCTTTTAGCAAGTGCTTTTGGGGTGGAAAAGGGAAGCCCCAACATAATATCAAGTGAGATATTGTTAAATCCTGAACCCCTCGCAATTTTCACGGTTTTAACTGTATCTTCCGCAGTGTGAGTTCTGCCTAAAATTTTAAGTTCAGTATCAATACCGCTCTGCATTCCGATTGAAAGGCGGTTTACGCCTGCTTTTTTTGCATATTTTAAAATATTATTGGCATCACAATCGGGGTTAAGCTCTAATGTGATTTCGGGGTTTTCTGACACATTAAAGTTTTCATATACAGATTTAATGACTAAATCAAGTCTATGTGATAAAAGAGATGGGGTGCCCCCACCAAAATAAATAGTATTAATGGGGCGGCGAAATTTGCCGCCCCATTCTTTTAT
>JAZTXU010000140.1:0-9151 GCA_045636565.1 Acutalibacteraceae bacterium | reverse complement strand
AGTCCCCTATGGTAGAATTGAAATAACTACCATAGGGGGATTTTTTATGCCAAGAGAATATAGAAATATAAAGGAATATGAAAGCGAAATATTTGCATTGCGAGAGCAAGGAAAAACAAACCGAGAAATATGTGAAAAATTCGGATTAAAGCAAAGACAACTTGAAAATTTCATCAATCGACATAATAGAAATCAAGCAAAGTTATCATCAGGTATATCAATAAAGCCCAAAGGCAGACCGAGAAAAGACGGAACCACACTACCACCATCAATACAACAATTAAACAAAGTCGCTCAATTACAATACGAACTTGCAAGAAAAGAACGACAAGTAAAAAGATTGAAAATGGAAAATGAACTAATGCGGGATTTTCTCTCGCTCACCGAAAGGAAGTGAGAACAAGCGTAAAATATATGGTAATCTATCGACATAAAGAAAAATATTCCATCAGTGAAATGTGTCGGTTCTTTAAAGTATCTCGAAGTGGGTATTACGGATATGTATCACGTATGGATGTACCTGCATGGGATTTACCATTAGCTGAAAAAATACGAGAATGTCAAAACGAGTGCGGTAAAACCTACGGATATCGCAGAGTACATATATGGCTTGAAAGAAACGGTATTTATCGTAATCCTAAGACAGTACTAAGAGTTATGCAGAAATATGGGTTGCTGTCGGTAATCAGGAGAAAGAAATATCGTAACTACGGAGATTATCTGCACAGGTATCCAAATTTGCTTAACAGAGATTTCTCTGCCGAAAGACCGAATCAAAAATGGGTTACAGATATTTCATATATCCACACAAAACAAGGCGTCTTGTATTTATCTGTCATTAGAGATTTATTCGACAATAGTATTGTTGCTTACAAAACCGGCACCGAACAAAATATAAACCTTGTTTTAAGTACTATTAAAGAAGCCAAGAAAAAAGAAAATGTCACTGCAGAGTTGCAGCTCCACAGTGACCAAGGCTTTCAATACACTTCACACGGGTATTTTAAGCTAACTCAAGAATACAACATAACACCTTCAATGTCAAGACGTGGTAATCCGTATGACAATGCTTTAGCGGAAAATTTCTTTTCAATACTCAAAACTGAATGCATCTACCGCGTAAAACTTCAGACCTATGAGGAGGCGCCCCTCCTCATAGGTGAGTACATCCATTTCTACAATAACCAACGCATACAACTTAAAACAAAACTGACTCCGCTCGAAAAACGAAGTCAGTATATTGCTTAAAATTTAATTTTCACTACCATAGAGCACTTTTTTGTGCTGTCCGCACAAATTGGGGCGGTTCAAACTCCAACCTCTTTTATTTTATATTTAGCTATTTAAAAAACTTCCCAAATCAGTTTCTTCAAAGTTATAATATCAAGCGAATTCAATATACCATCTTTATTCATATCAACCAAAATACTGTATTGGTTATTTAATATAGCATCTTTAAGCATTACAAGATCGAGTATATCAATAACCGAACTTTCATCGGCATCGCCCAAAATATATTCCTTGGCAGGAATGATTTCCTGAGCCTTAATAATCTCACCACAAGTATCACAGTGGCTGCCCTCTGTAAGTCCGGCAGAAGTGTAAGTTGGCTCTATTGCTTCATCGATAACCTCGTTATGACCCCTTGCAGAAACAATGTTTGATTTGTAATTATCCCCACAATTCACACAATCAAAAATAGTGTAACCTTCTTCTGTGCAAGTGGGAGCAGTTACCTTTGCTGTGTAACTATGACCCTTTGCTTCAACATAATCTGCTACGTAACTTTCTCCACAGTGACATGTGTAGGTTGTGTAACCCTTATCTTCACATGTAGGATCGGTTACTACTGCATCATAAGTATGACCGGTTGCAGGAACCTCTTTAAAGGTTGTATAGTCACATACTGAACAATATTCATATGCTTCATATCCTGCCTCAGTACATGTGGGAGCCTTTGCGTCAACTTTAACTAATGTATGACCGAGCTTATTAAGTACTGTTGTGTAAGTATGAGTTTTATCATTCTTACAGGTATATACATCATAACCATCTTCGGTGCAAGTTGCATCCTTATGAGCGGTTACTTCGTATGCATGACCCTTAGCATCTACATAATCTGCTACGTAACTATCTCCACAGTGACATGTGTAGGTTGTGTAACCCTTATCTTCACATGTGGGTGCGGTTACTTCTTTATTGTAGCTATGTCCTGTTGCAGGAATTTCAACCTTAGTTGTGTAATCACATTCTGAACAGTAGTCATATGCGTTCCAACCGCTTGTTGTGCAGGTAGGAGCCTTTGCTTCTGCTTTTGTTAAAGTGTGCCCCTTTGCAGCAACCTTTTTCTGCTTTGTTTTAACATAACTGCACAAAGAACACTTTTCACCCTCGGTAAGTCCTGACTTGGTACAAGTTGGTGCCACTGCATTAACAGTAACTATATTATGCTCACCATACTCCGATATCTGAGTATTATAATCGCACCTTGAACAGGTAACATAAGCATCCCAACCCTTTTCAACGCAAGTGGCTTCCTTTGAGTTGTGATTTATTTCATCATGACCCAATCGGCTTATAAATTTAATATCTTCAATCGCAATTTCCGCATTGTTAAATGCCGCCTCTAAAACAGATACAGGAGTTCTGTCTGCATGATGAGCAACCATAAGATTTACAGCGGTAATGGAACTGCCGGCCTTAAAATTACCGGTTAAATTGAATTTCAAATCAACCGTTTCTCCATTTGCGAGAGCTTCTAAATTCTCATCAAGAGCCTTATAAAAATCCTCTTGTGTTACACCAACAAAATTCGCGCCGCTAAAGTAAATCGCAAAATCCTGTTTATCGTAAGAAGGTGAGGTAGAGTATATATTGCCACCCTTACTTCCGTTGCTCATAAGCGGTCTCAAGGTTTCTATGTCAGGAAGCTTTAATCCAAATGTAATTTGAATCAAATCGGTGCCGACCTGAACAGGACTTGTAAGTGCCGCGGTAAGTTGTGGATGCCAACCGTCATTTGATGAAAGCTTATGGGATGAACCGTTTTTTAAAGTTATTTCGGTCTCAAAATTGTTACAAACAAGTCTGATATCCGAAACGGTTATTTCCTTTTCTTCCAATCCTGTGCTTTTGTTATTGAACATAAAGTTGATTCCGGAAATTTTTGAATCTGCCAAAAATCTTCCTGATAAAGGAAGTTCTACCGTAACGGTTTTTCCGGCAGAAAGTGCTGATTTATTGGCAACCAAAGCAGCCTTAAACGCTTCCTGAGTTACACCAACACGGCGCACACCCGTGAAATAAAGAGCAAAATCGGAAGATGTGTAACTTATTGAATCTGAATTCACATTTCCTCCAACACTACCCCATTCGAACTTACTTATAACCTCATTCACCTCAGGCATTTTAAGTTTAAACCTGATTTTACTGTAATTTTCCGAAACGGTGTATCCCTTTATTGCAGAAACACTGAGATTCGGCTTAGTTGCCGAGCCATTTGCCATTGAATATGAAGGCCCATTTTGGAGTTCTATGGGTATAAACTCTTGACAGTACGGGAATTCAACATTTGAAATTGAAATTGGCGAACCGTCGAATGCCGCTGCCTTCGAATCGTGAGCAATCATAATTTTTACACTTGTGATTTCACCATAATCGCGGAACTCACCGCTTAAATCAAATTCTAATGTTACAGTTTCGCCCTTTGCGAGAGCCGCCTTATTTTCATCAATAGCATCAAAGAATTGACCTTGTGTAACACCAACACGATTTACATTTGCTCCACCAAAATATATAGCAAAATCTGCAAAGTCATAACTTATTTTATCATAAGTTGCTCCGCCTCCCTTACTTCCGAGGCTCATATTAGGTCTGAGCTTCTCAATTTCAGGCATTTTAAGGTCGAATTTGATTTTTTTAAGCTCGTTAAAAGTGGTAAACGATTCTGTTTGTACTATAAGTTGAGGCTCCCAAAGGTTGCCGCTAAACTTATAATCGGGACCGTTTTTAAGATCAAGATCGGTTTTTAAAAACTTTTCTTCAATGCCACCGCATTCCTCAATGAATGCCATATTTGATAAGTAAATCTTTTTGCCTTCAAATACACTGTGATCTTTTGTTCCTGTACCGTTTGACGGATGCGCCACAAACATCTTCATACCCGTAATAACCGCATTATCAGGGAATGAGCCACCAATATTTAATGTTGCGGTTAATGTTTTGCCCGAATTCAAATCAGCAAGATTTTGTTTGTTTCTTAAGAATTCAAAGAAATCGCCCTGCATTATACCAACGCCATCAACATTCTGACCGGTGAAATAGAAGGCCAAATCTCCCTCATAATAAGACCATGAACCGCCGCCAACCGTGCTTCCACTACCGGTGCTCATATTATTTATAAGGGTTTTGGCATCCTCAAGAGCAATATCAAATCTCAGTTTTCTGTGAGAAGAATTTACTGAAATTGTTTTGGCACCCGTTTCAAGCTGCGGAGTATACCATCCGCTGCTCATAGTGAATTCAGGCCCACCTTCAAGATAGAATTCTTTAGATGAAATAAACTCTATATTTGAAAGATAGATAAGTTGTTTATCAAATTTTAAGGCAGAATCTCCATTTGAGAACATAAGATTCATACCATTAATAAATCCATGATCTTTGAATGTTCCGGTGAGTGGAAGGGTTACGGTCAGAGTCTTTCCTGCAGATAATTCTTCCTCATACCGATTAAAGAAATCAAAGAAATCTTTTTGAGTAACACCGACTGTACCGATATCATTACCTGTGAAATACAAGGCGAAATCCTTTTCCTTGTCATAACTGAAACTTCCGCCGCCGACACTCAAATCACTGCCTGCGGTCATATAATTTACCAACTCGGCAAATTGGGGCAGTTTAATATCAAATTTGATTGAATGATAGCCTTTTGAGGTGTGAACACCGTAAGCCGGAGTTATTTTAAGCTGAGGTTCGGTTTTATTTCCAACAAATTCATATTTGTCAGAGTTGTCAAGGAACATAGTGTCGGTAAGAAATTCAACATCAGAAACAGAAATTGGTTTACCGTCAAAATAAGAAGCTCTGCTATCGTGTGCGAGCATAAAATGCATACTTTCAATAACTCCGCCATCAACAAAAGTACCGCTTATGGGGAAATCCACAGTAACTGTTTTGCCTGCCTTTAGATCGGTTTCATAATTTTTCAAAATCTCACGGAATCTGATTTTTGTAACACCAACATGCGTAGCTCCATCACCCAAGAAATAAATAGCCAAATCACTTTCATCGCCGTAAGTGAAGGAGCCTCCGCCAACCGCATAACGACCTCCGTTGGTAAACTGTTTTCTGAGGGTGTTATAATCAGGGAGCCTCAATTTCATTCTTATTGTTGTATAGTCACTTCTTACAAGAAATCTTTCACTAACACCAATAGAAAGATTTGGGTAATAAGCCATACCCTTCATTGTATAATCAGGGCCGCCGTACAAATCAAGCTTTTTATTGGCATATAAATCAACGTCGGGATTTTTAAGTTTTGCCGCATAATCGCTTGTTACGAAATCTATTGTGTAAAAATGAGTTTCTTTGCCTGTGTAACCAAGATTCATACTTACAACATGGTAACATCCCGAAAGTTTTTTCGATAACGGAAGCACCAATGTTACCCATTCACCAATTTTGGCTTTACCGCTGTTCTCAAGCAAAGCAGATTTATAATTTGCAAAAGAAACCGATGTGCCGTCATCCAAAGTTATAAACGGACTGCTAGAATTTGCCGCCAAAGCGGTTTCGGCAACCGATTTATCGAAGAACTTCATTTTAACAACCACATATTCATAACCTGTGAGGTCGGTAGCGATACGATTTGCATCTGATGAGGTAAGATATTTATTTTTAGTAAACAGTATATTCCCTGTGAAATTTTTAATTTTTACAAACTCTCTTGTATAAGAAGTTGAAGCACCGCTTGAACTAATGGCATTATTATTTCCGCCAAAGGTTACAGAATCACCGCCCCAAGAAGCCGAACTGCTTCCCCCGTTGGTTCTGAACCATGTAACCGACGGATCTAATTTCAATGTGCCGCCGGTATATTTTGCCGTCCAACCGTTGGTTGCCCATATTTGAGGTTTTTCAATATAATCCAGATGCGGACGCCAAAGGCAGGCGCTCAAGTGATATTTGCTCTTGTTTTCATCCATAAACTTGCAGAAGTTTTCAATGCTCTTGTTTGTGGATGTTCCGGGTTCATTTTCAACCTCATTAAAGAAAATACAAATATTTCTTGTGTTGGCAACGTTTAAAGCCCAGTTTGCATAATGCTCATAAGTTCCGTTTTTATCAAATTCATTGTGACTTACATGAGCACTGAAAACAACATTATCACCCAATTTGTCATAATGGCCTCTCCAGAAATCATCTATATTATAGCCCCAACCTGCGTTGTTATCACTAACCATAAGAATACGGGTGGGATCTATTTTACGAACTTCATTGATAGTGTAAATATAATATTCACGAAGTGCATCCGCCCAAGTGAGTCCATTTGCTGATGTTGTAATTCCGCCAATACAAGGCTCATTCCAAAGTTCAATATTGGCAATCATCGGCTCGTTTTTATAATAGTTAGCCAAACGCTTTGCCAAAGGTGTGAAATTTTTCTTAACAAAAGATAATACCTTATCGGCGGTTTTACCGCTACTACAATCAACCGATCCTAAATCAACCACATGAATATCAAGTCCAACATACATACCCTCCGCAAGTATAGCCTGCACATCGGGGTCAACCTTTTTAGCAATCCAAGCATCTATTTCGGCATCAGTTTTGGCGGTTATCGAATCATCAATCGTTTTTCCGAAAAGATCAAAGGCGTTAATAGCCAAACGGGTATAGTTAGCGCCGTAATTTGCATAACCCTTTATTTGATTTCTTACAGTACCTCCCCTGTCCTCCTCTTCCTCGAAGGCATGGGATTGACAGCGCGCCATACCGAAAAGGTGAACTATGTTTCCGTTTCCGTCAATATGGTAACGCGGACCCGAAGTATTTTCGCTCAAACGCAACCTTTTTGAAGAATTATTTGTTGCCGCAGTGGCTTTAATGGTGGTATTCGGCAGAATATCCCCCAAAACCGAAGTAAAAGATAAGCAACACAAAATAGATGCCATTAATAAGCTTAATATTTTTTTCATCATAATCTCCCTTACATTTTTGTACTTTAAAACAATAAACGATAAATCCCGTATCAGACAAATTTATAAGTTATTCCAAATAACCTCTTACCTTTTAAGTTTAGCGAATTTGTCCTCATATTCTTATTAGAACAAGATTTTTGCATAAAAGTCACAAAAACAATCAACTTTTAAGTTAAAAATATATTACAAATTATTATACCATAAGGTATATTTAAAGTCAATAAAATAATACCCAGAAACCACCGTATTCTGTATTTCATACCCTCTTCCCTTGCATTATCTTTAAAAAATGACGGCAGACATCATTTTGTGTCTACCGTCATTATATAACTTCAAAATATCCCGACCATTTTCTATGAGATAGGGCAGTTGTTCTCCCCTTACTTATCCTCAATCAATTCACTTGTATTTATTGCCAAGAATTATATGTTTCATCAATCTCAGCTTGAATTGTCTCCTTAAATTGGCGCATAACCTGCTCATAAGTCAATTTGCCAACATCTACAT
Source organism: Acutalibacteraceae bacterium (assembly GCA_045636565.1). Taxonomy (GTDB): domain Bacteria; phylum Bacillota; class Clostridia; order Oscillospirales; family Acutalibacteraceae; genus UBA737. The sequence continues at coordinate 1,445 of JAZTXU010000140.1, read as the reverse complement.
AGGCAATAGCCTTACTATATTCATGACAAGCATCAGAAAACAATATAGCACGATTAAACTTGAGGTATTTATTCTGCATATCAAGCAGACATTCCACAGATTCTTCATCGCGGCAGAAGGTTTCATACACACTTCTTGCAACAACATTATCATAACCCTTATAGGGTTCATTTAACTTGTTTAAAACATAACACTTTTCGTTAGCCAATGGGTTTTTGGCCAACATAACAGTGGTAGCAACATCCTCTTGAAGCGAACAGTAAGTACCGTTCTCGTTAGAACCCTTAGGCAACGGAACAATACCGTAGTCATCTTTCATGCTTAAAAAATTTTCTCTAATCATAAAAACCTGAATAACAGTCATAGCAACCTTACCATCACGTAAAATAAAAGAAGGTGTATCCCACCCAAAGCTAGTAGGTTGCAAGATGTAATCCTCGTATTGCTTCTCGATTACATTCCGTTGAAATTCATTTGCCAATCTGCATTCTTCTGAATCTCCAACAAACTTTGGCTTACCGTTTTTATCAAACTTAACAAATTCTCCGCCAAAAGATGCCGCAATTGATGAATCTGCAAGATACACACCACCAATGCCGAAGCGCTCTTTATCAAGGTCGGTAGCCTGCTTTGCAAGTTCTAAACAGTTTTCCCAAGTCCAGGTATCATTTTTATAATATTCATAAGGTAAAGTCCAACCGTTTTTCTTAAATAATGTCTTGTTAAATACAATGCAGAATTGGGGTTGTGCGTACTGCTCGGTAGCAAATGAATAATGCTCCTTCCCGAATGCACCAATATCAACCTTACCCTTTATCCACTTTTCTTCCGTAAGGTCAACAGTCTCAATTTTATCCATATCCTGAAGATAACCCTGCATTGCATACCTTGGCAGTTGCGAAGCGTAAAGAGTGAAGAAATCAACATAAGGCTTATGCGCCGCTACCGAAGTCTTTAAACGCTCTATGTCAGAATCAACAATCCATTCAAACTTACAGTTATACTTTTCTTCAAGAGTCTTTACCCTCTGTCTGCGGAGTGTGTTTGCAGTCGAGTTTGATTCCCCGGGGCCGTGCTTCCACGGTGCCGCAAATATAATTTTCTCACCTTTTAGGTCTAGCCTATCTAATGGTGTAATAAGACCGGGTAGGGTTTCTGTCGGTGTGCTTGCAGTGGGCTTACTTTCGGTTGGTTTACTTGTCTCAGGTTTAATCTTATCAGGCTCACTTTCTGTGGGTTTGCTTTGCTCGGATACTGTTGGCTCTGATGAGGTGTTATCTGTAATTTCTTCCTCCGAAACCACAGTTTCCGTTTTGGTTTCCTTTTTATTGGATTTATCAATAGGGTCGGTCATAAAGCAGACTGTAATGCAAACCACTAAAATTATTGCAATAACGGAAATCCACATTGAAGGTTTTTTGTAATTCAATATGTTTTTAATTCTT
>JAZTXU010000139.1:0-3820 GCA_045636565.1 Acutalibacteraceae bacterium | reverse complement strand
CCGCTTCCATCCTTAAAAGGATATCTCAAATGCCAGAAATGGCCTGCTTGCTCTTCGTATTCAACCTCAGCATCAGAAATAGAGGTTTTACAATGGGGGCACCAGTTAATGATACGCTCGCCTCTGTAAATTAAGCCCTTTTCATAAAGGCGCACAAATACCTCTTTAACAGCCTTGTTGCAACCTTCGTCAAGGGTGAAGCGCTCTCTGTCCCAGTCGCAAGAAGAACCCAATTTTTTAAGCTGTTCAATGATCCTGCCGCCGTACTGTTTTTTCCAGTCCCAAGCGCGTTCTAAGAATCCTTCACGACCGATATCATCTTTTGTGATACCTTCACTCTTCATCTTTTCAACGATTTTAGCTTCGGTAGCGATTGAAGCATGGTCAGTACCGGGAAGCCATAATGTATCAAATCCTTGCATTCTCTTAAAACGAATTAAGATATCCTGCAAGGTATTATCAAGCGCGTGACCCATATGAAGCTGACCTGTGATGTTCGGTGGGGGGATAACTATTGTAAATGTATCCTTTTCTTTTTCACATTTTGCGTGAAAATATTTACCGTCAAGCCATTGTTTGTAAATACGGTCCTCAACGTCTTTAGGATCGTACTGCTTGGCTAATTCTTTTGCCATTTTATTCACTCCGTTTTGGAAAAATTTTCTTTTAATATTTTATTGAATACAACATAATATAATACTGTCAGCCGTGAGAAGCGTTTGTATTTTAGCTGACAAAAAGGAAAAACTGTTTGAGATAGTAACGAACAAACTCGATTTCAACATAAAGTGAAATGATTGCTTTAAGTAGGGGCGAGTTGTCAGTTCCTACTTAAAGCAGTTTTTTCTTTATTTACTATATCTATATAATTATACACTAATATAGATTTAAGTCAAGTTTTAATTACATACTATATGTCAAGTTTGGACTGTTCGGCAGTTCCTGTGGGCAATTTACTTCCTGCTGCGGGCAGATTTCTGGTTCGGTAACGGTGTTCGGAATCCAAATCGCCCTTAGAGTAAAGAATTACATCCAACATTCGTTGACCTTTTTTCTGAGTCATAACTGCGATACCGCCGTTATCTTTGGTGGTTTTAGCTGGAATTTGCGCGGTATTAACAATGAGAATTCTGCCGTTTGTGGATTTGAAGAGCAATTCGGTATCTTCTTTCACAAAGAGAATTGTGTGAATGGGGAATTTCTCACAGTAAGCCTTAATGAGTTTTTTGCGGTTGGTTTTGGTTTGATAGGATGAAAGCGGAACCTTAGCAACTCTGCCGTTATCAAACACGAAAATCATATAACCTGAATAATCGGTGGTTTCTACCATATAAATTGCGTGCTCGGCTTCGTCAAATTCAAGCTTTGAGGGGATATACTCACCCATAACACTTGCTTTTCCGTCAGAAAACTCGGCAGCCTTTGATTTATAAACCTGACATTTATTAGAGAAGAACAAAAGCTCTGAAGCATTGGTGGCTTCAATAGTTTGGGTGATTTCATCACCTTCTTTGAGTTTCTGCTCGCCACTCATTCTAAGCGATTGAGGAGTAATCTTCTTGAAGTAACCGTCTTTAGTGAAGAAGAAGGTTACGGGTGAAGTATCAACCTCAATTTCTTCTGCGGAATCCTCGTCATCAGAGGCGCTTATAATCTGTGTTGAACGGTCTTTACCGTATTTATCGGCTACCTTTTCGAGCTCTTTGATAATAATTTTAAGAAGCTTGGTACGAGATTTTAGCACGCTTTCCATTTCTTCAATTTCAGCGATTAGGTTTTCGATATCCGCGGTGCGCTTTAAAATATATTCGCGGTTTAAATGGCGGAGCTTTATTTCAGCAACATATTCTGCCTGAATTTCATCAATTCCAAAGCCAATCATAAGGTTGGGAACTACCTGTGATTCCTCATCGGTCTCACGAACGATTTTTATTGCTTTGTCTATGTCGAGAAGGATTTTTTCAAGACCTTTTAAAAGGTGGAGCTTGTCTTTAGCCTTTGAAAGCTTAAAGTAAACCCTGCGGCGTACACATTCCTCACGGAAAGCAACCCACTCGGAAATAATATCCTTAACACCTAAAACCTGAGGTGAACCTGCGATTAATATATTGAAGTTGCAGGAGAAGCTATCCTCCAAAGGAGTCATCTTAATGAGTTTTTTCATTAATTTTTCGTGGTCTGCACCACGCTTTAAATCAATCGTGATTTTAAGACCGCCAAGGTCGGTTTCGTCACGAATATCATTGATTTCAGTAATCTTTTTAAGGCGAACTAATTCGATTACCTTTTCAATAATAGCTTCACTTGTGGTAGTGGGAGGAATTTCGGTAATATCAATGCAGTTTTGGGATTTATCATATTCCCAAACGCCCCTCACCTTGAAACTGCCACGTCCTGTTTCGTAAATCTTTTCAATATCGTTTCTATTATATAAAATTTGACCACCGATGGGGAAATCGGGTGCTAAAAGAGTGTCAGCAACATTGATATCGTTATCCTTAATATAGGCAATAGTTGTTTCGCAAACCTCTCTTAAATTAAAAGGACAAATCGAGCTTGCCATACCAACCGCGATACCTGTGTTTGCATTTACAAGCACAGACGGGAAGGTAACAGGGAAGAGGGTAGGTTCTTTCATTGTAGCGTCGTAGTTATCCACAAAATCTACCGTGTCCTTATCAATATCCGCAAAAAGCTCTGCGGCAATGGGGGCTAATTTTGCTTCGGTATAACGGGAAGCAGCGTAAGCCATATCTCGAGAGTATGCTTTACCGAATGAACCCTTTGAGGCAACATAAGGATGCAAAAGTGCTTGATAACCTTCTGAAAGGCGTACCATTGTTTCGTAAATAGCGGCATCACCGTGGGGGTTAAGTTGCATTGTTCTACCAACAATGTTTGCGGATTTAATGGTGTTTCCGTTAAGCAAACCCATATTATACATTGTGTATAGCAATTTTCTGTGAGAGGGCTTAAAACCGTCAATTTCAGGAATCGCACGCGACACAATAACGCTCATCGCATAGGGCATATAGTTGGTTTCAAGGGTTTCTGTAATCGGTTGCTCAACCGTCATACCCGCGCCGGCGATATATGCGTTTATATCAGGCGTAAAGCCTTTTTTTGTTTCTTTCTTTTTTCTTGGAGCCATCAAATTATCTCCTTATAATTTAAAGTAATAAGTAATAGGTAATAGTGAAGAAGTTGGGTGTCTGCGATGCATATAGAGCGGACAGTCGAGGACACCTGTCCCTACATTATTAGTTAAAATTCGTGTAACGAATTTTAGCTGATGTCTGCATCGTCAAGATACATATAACCATTATCGGCAATAAATTCTTTTCTGCCCTGAAGGTCATCACCTAGGAGTAAATCAAACATACGGGATGTTCTTTCGGCATCCTGCGGCATAACCTTTATAAGTCTTCTGGTTTCGGGGTTCATAGTTGTAAGGTTCATCATGTCGGGTTGGTTTTCACCAAGTCCCTTTGAACGCTGCATAGTATATTTTTTATCACCGATTTTAGCTAAAATTTCGATTTTTTCTTTTTCGTCATAGGCGAAATAGGTCATATCTTTTGTGCCAATTTCGTAAAGCGGAGTTTCTGCAATATAAACCTTGCCTTCGGTTATGAGTGTTGGCATAAGGCGGTAAATCATTGTAAGAATAAGGGTTCGGATCTGGAAACCATCAACATCGGCATCGGTACATATTATAACCTTGTTCCATCTGAGTGAATCAAGGTCAAAGGTGGAAAGACCCTTGTTTGCTTTGGTTTTTACCTCAACACCGCATCCGAGCACCTTTATAAGATTTGTA
>JAZTXU010000138.1:0-2814 GCA_045636565.1 Acutalibacteraceae bacterium | reverse complement strand
ACTATTTACCTCCCATTAATCATGAAGCTTACGCTTATCTATAACACGAACTGCCTTGCCTTCACTTCTCACTATGCTCTTAGGAGCTACAAGCTTAACCTTGGGGTTGATTCCTAGCATTAATTTCATAGCCTCTGCAAGTGCTTTTTCTTTTGCTGTTACGCTGCTTACTGCATCTGTGTACTGGTCAGCGTTCATCTCAACATTAACATGAAAGGTATCTGTGTTGCCCTTTCTGTCAACGACAATCTGATAGTTTGGCTGATAGCCCTCGTTTAAAAGCACAGTTTCAATCTGGCTCGGGAACACATTTACACCACGGATGATAAGCATATCATCACTTCTACCCATAGGTTTGCACATTTTCACAAATGTTCTTCCGCATGAGCATTTTTCACGGGTGAGCACACAAATATCGCGTGTACGATAACGAAGAAGCGGGAATGCCTCTTTATCAAGGGCGGTGAACACCAATTCACCCTTACTGCCCTCAGGTAAAACCTCACCTGTGTCAGGGTCGATAATTTCTGCCAAGAAATGGTCTTCATTAATATGCATACCGGTCTGTGCTTCACATTCAAAGGCAACACCGGGACCTGAGGTTTCAGTAAGACCATAAATATCATAAGCCTTGATTCCAAGGGTTTCTTCAATATTATGACGCATTTCCTCTGTCCAAGGCTCGGCACCGAAAATACCTGCCTTTAAAGGAATCTGGTCAGGAGTAATGCCCTGCTCTTTTAAGGATTCGCCGATATAAGCCGCATAAGAGGGTGTGCAGCAAAGAATTGTAGCCTGCAAATCGTTCATGAACATAACCTGTCTGTCAGTGAAGCCTGAAGACATAGGAAGTGTGAGGCATCCAACCTTGTGTGAGCCGCCGTGGAGACCTGCACCGCCTGTGAATAAGCCGTAACCGTAAGCTACCTGACAAACATCTTCATTTGTACCGCCTGCAGCAACAATAGCGCGGGCACAGCAATCTTCCCACAAATCAACATCGTGCTGAGTGTAGAAAGCAACAACGCGCTTACCTGTTGTGCCCGAGGTTGAATGTATGCGAACACAGTCTTTAAGCGGCTTTGCCAAAAGACCGTAAGGATATGCCTCTCTTAAATCACTTTTTGATAAAAAGGGTAACTTGTGTAAATCTTCAATACCCTTAACATCATCAGGAGTAACACCCTTTTCGTCCATAAGAGCACGATAATAAGGCACATTTTCATAAACGTGCTTTACCTGCTTTACAAGCTTTTCTGATTGAAGCTTTTTGAGTTCGTGAGCAGGCATTGTTTCAATTTCTTTTTGATAATAATTTTTTGCCATTTTTCTTCATCCTTTCAAATTGTTTTGGCACTTTCGGAGTGGAAAAGAGCAATAAAAAAACGCCCTTGCATTCCGATAAAGAACACAGAGGACGAGAAGTTTGATAATCCCGTGGTACCACCTCAGTTCGCCGTTATCTCACGGTAACGGCCTTTTCAGGTACAAAGCATACCTTAGTTCTATGACGGGAACACCCGTTGCAGCCTACTAAAGATTACTCTAATTCAGTGCACAGCTTGCAGAATGAATTCGGATTGGTTCTCCCATTGTCTCGCACCAACCGACAACTCTCTCAAAGGTCTCACCAAACTTACTAATTTCTGCTCAAACGCTTTTGTTAAAAAAATAATAGCACTAAGAAGATTTTTTGTCAATACTTTTTTATGAATTTACAAATATTTTTTCCACCTTTAACTCATACGATTGCTTTTACATATTATGTACAGGGGTGAAAATTATGTCTTCTTGTTACAGAAACAACTGTGTAGGAATATCAGTAATAATAAGTATTATCGTTGGCGCCATAACCGCAGTTTTGAACTTTGCGGCAGTAATAACCGTTGGTACTGCTTTCTTATGGGTGGCTTTGGGAGTTGCCGTTGTAGCACTCGCCACACTTGTATGGATTGCCGCCTTTACCGAATGCTGTGATGTAAAGCGCTGCTTAAAAAATATATTTTGGGCATTGATTACAGGTATATTCGGCGCAATATTAACCTCTGTTATATTGCTTGCTATTACCTTTGCCGCAACAAGTGTTGTTGGTGCTATAATCACCGGCTTGTTATTAGCATTCCTCACCTTGATTTTAACAACAGCCGTTTGCTTTGTTAAGTGTGTTGTAGAGGATTAACTAAAACCGTATAAAGAAAAAGGGAGAGTTTACGCTCTCCCTTTTTCCTTATCAATTTTTTATTTAATAGCTTCTCTCAACCATTCCAAAGTACATTCAACCATATACTTTCCCGTTTGGACAGAAGCCTCTTTTGCACTTTCGGCAAACCACTCAGTATTATTTTCACAACGTGAAAGATCAACCAATTCGGGGTATGTACCCATAAGCAGAGAGGTTTCCCACTTGCCCGCGTGGTCAAATCCGCCGCACTTTATCTGTGCATCGGCACCGATAAGGGGTATCACCTTAATATATGAGAACGGGTCATCCTTGCCACCCAAATTTTCATAATATTTAGCGTAATCATCGCTTCCCCACCAGCCGCGACCGAGCTTTTCTTCCATATATTCCATTGTAACCTTTTTTGCCGCCTTATGGCAGGCTATGGTCATTGGCATAAGCCCTGCGCCCTCGGTCTGATGGTGCGGAATAAGATATATATTCTTATGCCCTGCCATTATCATAGATTTTAGCACACAATAAATATAATCGGCATAAACATCCTCATCAATATGAAAATGAGAGGGTTTTGCATCACAAACAGCATACGAAGCCACACCGTACCATATTGGCGGACAAACCACAATTTCTTT
>JAZTXU010000137.1:0-3140 GCA_045636565.1 Acutalibacteraceae bacterium | reverse complement strand
CTTGAGCATGAGAATTCTTTATAATCTCTTCATAGTCATATCTTCTTTTTGCTACAGCATCATATTCTTTTTTATCGGCAGAATATTTTCGATATGCTACTATAAACCAAATTGCAAAAATTATCATAGCAAAGAATGCATCACCAATAACGCCGAACCACATAGCAGTCTTAGATATAAACCAAACTACTAATGCTGCTAAAAATCCAAGTAAACCTATTTTAATTCCTTTAGCATGACTCGAGTTAAAAGGTTCTACTTCAGCTTGCAAAGTTTTAAAAACCGGCATACTTGCTGGCAATTCGGGACGATATTCGTAATAAATTTCTCTTGTTTCTCTATCGTTCTTTTCTTTTAGTTCATCAATCTCATTGCCGATATCGCAAAATCGAGTTACAAGCGCACTAATCCTATCTAACTCTACGATAACATCTTTAATATTTGTACTCATATATCGTCACCCCTTAACCTACAATTCCAAAAAATTCATTTTTGCCAACCAGCCAAATGATTTCGCACATAATAAAGCGCACATCTTCTTTGCCGATATAATCTTTTTGAAGCAGTTCTTCAAAATTAATGCCCTTTTCTTCGGCAAAGGCTTGGTACTCTTCATCAGAATATCCGCTTCTGCTGTTATCATAAATCCATTCTGCTGAATTAAAGGGGTCAACAGCACCAAACAAAATAAACAGCATTTCATAACATAAATTTTTAGGTGATAATGAACGCTTTAATTTTTGAAAATACGCAATAAACGGATGCGCATTTTCGTTTAATAAGCTTTCTTTACCTGCATAGCTTTGGTTTGAATTTACAATGGAATCTGCAAAAACAAAAGCCAAGCGATATAAATCTTCATCATCTAAAAGCTTTTTATTAGCGATAATACTCTTAAGATAATGATATGTGTAGTCGGTTAATTCTACTGTTGTTTTTGTTTCGCAAAGTGCTTTTCTTCCGGCATCAGACAAAAACCATTCTTTTGTGGTCCCGTATTTTGCAGATGGGACCGCTGATGTTTGTGCAAATGCAGATTTAATATTATCTATAAACCCCATAATTTTACCTCCTAGAAAAACAGCCGACGGAGCATCCTGTTCCATCGGCTGAAAGATTTTATCTCATTTGAATTTCATTACCGAAGTAGCCTTTTACTAAGGATTCGGGAGTTCTGATGTATTTGATATGTACGCCATTTGCGGTAGTACCAATAGATTTGCCCTCAAAGCCTTCAGCACCTTCGTTGCGAACATCCTGTTCAAACTGAACTAACATTGCACCGGACTGAACATAAGGAACTTTAACTGCAGATTTTTCACACTCAACGCTTACAAATTCGTGAGTAAAGGTCTTTTCAGTTCCGCACTCTTGACATTTGCAAGTAATTTCAACAGTAATGTGTTCTTTACCGTTAGCGCTGATTGTAGATTCAACAGGAATATCGTTTTTCTTGATGGTTTTATCGCTCTTAGTAACAGTAAAGGTTTTCTTAAGAACTTTAATCTGTACGTTTTCATCGAAAGCAATTCTCTTCTTACAATTGGTGCATTCGAGGTCTGCAAACTTCTGTGCTGCCTTTTTAAGTACCATTAAAAGAAAACCGCAGGCAACTGCACCAAAACCGGGAATCATACAAACAATCATAAGAACGTCTTGTGCATCAGGGAAGATAGCACTTACAATCGCCATAATCAAGAAAAGTCCAACAAACAAATAAAGAAGCGGGAATATTTCTTTTTTGCGTGCTTTAACTTCTTCAGAATTGTTTACAGGGTCTTTCCAAATATGAATGAGGTTTTTAGGAAAGCCCTTGAGGGATTTCGGAATGTCTTTAATAGGTTGAATAAAATCAAATTTTTCTTTAGCCATGATAATAAGCTCCTTTTAATTTTTATTTTTCTTTAATATATTATCAGTGAATTTTAATTCACGGATGACCCCTATTCCGTTGCATATGTATCTCTCCTCAATCAATAGGTTTTTGTTTTACCATTTGTGTAAGTAATACTGGTTATATCAATTTTGACATCTAAATTATCAAAATCAGTTTCATATAAGGCAAGTGCGGTATCGTATGAATACACTGTTAACTCCCATGTAAATTTACTGCTTTTCTTCGAACGTACAACAGCCGAAGAGTAGTTGTAAAAGCTCATTGTGGTATCAACCAATACTTCGTTATCTTTTTCAATAATTATTTCACCTTCAATTGCAGAAACATCCAAAAATCCATTATTTTCTATCTTTGCATCGTAGCAGAAAACATATTTGTTATATCCTTCTGTAAGATAACTTTCTGTGTCAGGAGAAAGTGAAATTTTTATGTTAGACGATGAATAGATGCTGAAATACCCAAAGATAAGAATTGCGACTGCAGCAAGTGCGACTAACGAAATCAGTTTCCCAATAAACTTATTCTTTTTAGTTTGAAGTCGTTTTTGCTTTTCTTCTTTTACACGTTGTTCTTCTGCTATTCGCAGTTTTTCTTGGTAATTCGCTTGAGCTACGCTTAACAGTGGTATACACTCATCTATTTTAGCAACCGAGTCTTTATATTCACCTAAAGACTTGAAAGCTTGTATAGCCCCCTCAATTCTCGCAGTGTCATCGCTTTTCATGTCAATAATAGCACTGTTATAGATTCGTTCCCATTTAAACAGTTCGGCTTTTTCGCGGCACTCCATTGCCAAGGCATTGGCATTAAGAACATTAGGTATTTCTTCAAAAACACTTGCAGCGAAAATAAAAGAGCTTTCGGTCCGTGCAGAAGCCATCATTGATAACGCTCTCTTGTATGTATTAAGTGAGCTTCTTGTCAACTCATCTTCTTTATAAATAAAGTTTTCAGACTCGTAGGCTAATACATTTGTAAGTGTTTGCTGTGCTCCGCAAGAATCACAGATTATTAAATTTGAATTTACATCTAACGATATATTACCGCCGCAGTTTTTACAGGTTAAAGCCACCACCCGCACCTCTTATTTCAACAATTTGCATTTTGTGTTTCGGTCTTCAATCAAAATAATCAGTTCTTCTCCAAGAGAGGTTGCTTTTTCGCTGTTTTCGCATATCGCATTTTCAAACTCTTTAAAACGAACTGTGATTTGTGATTCTATAGAACTCAGAGCGTCATTGCT
>JAZTXU010000136.1:0-8691 GCA_045636565.1 Acutalibacteraceae bacterium | reverse complement strand
AATAAGGGGCGCATTATCAGCAGGGATACCTATAATATCCTCTATCTCGCCCTTGATTCTCTCAGGCTCTGCCGAAGGCAAATCAATTTTATTGATTACGGGAAGAATCTCAAGACCGTGGTCAACCGCAAGATAAGTGTTGGCAAGGGTTTGTGCTTCAATACCCTGCGAAGCATCAACAATAAGCACTGCACCCTCGCAAGCCGCAAGTGAACGAGAAACCTCATAATTAAAGTCCACATGGCCGGGAGTATCTATTAAATTAAGCTCATATTCAAGCCCGTCAGACGCTTTATAATAAAGAGTTACCGCATGAGCCTTAATGGTAATACCGCGCTCGCGCTCTAAATCCATACTGTCAAGAATCTGCTCTTCCATATCTCTCTCGGCTACCGATTGAGTAAGTTCCAAAAGTCTATCAGCAAGGGTAGATTTACCGTGGTCAATATGTGCTACAATGCAAAAATTTCTTATTCTTTCAAGCGGAAATGACATAACATTCTCCTCAATATATTCTAACTTAAATTTATAAACAATATTACATCTTATTTTACCACAAATCACACCTAAAAGTAAATATAAAAATTGCGATTTTATTAAGATTTACACAAAAAAACAACCAAGGTTTTCACCTTGGCTGTTTCAGGTTAATTCATCAACTATTTTTCAGTTAAAATAGCCTCATAAAGTTTAACATAATCAAGAATATCCACTACACCGTCGCTATTAATATCGCCTCTGTTTTTATTAATAATTGCAATCTCTGTATTGAATAATATCTTCTTAATCATTACCGCATCCAATGCATTTACCGTTTCATCACAATTAAGGTCTGATGAAGCGTAAATAACATCAATAAACTCAAAGTTTGAAATATAAATATCTTTGCCGTTAAATCCTGCCGCATCACTACTATGAGTAAGCATAAATCTCACATCGGTAATAACATCGTCATCCTTAAATTCACCGCTTATGTTAAATGTTAAGGTTACCGTTTCTCCTGCAGATAATGCCGCACTATTTTTATCGAAAGCTTTAAAAATATCATATTGTGTGATACCAACATATTTGACAGAGCCAAAATAAATTCCGAAAGCGTGCGAACCGTAACTTTCAAATTCATCAAAGTTCACTCCGCCGCCACGGCTACCCCATTTCATAAGAGGGCGAAGTGTGGCATAATCAGGTATTCTTACACTAAATCTTACCTTGCGGGTATCAGAAGAAACATTACAATTCGATTGGGTGTTTATCACAAGCTGGGGCCACCACTCAGCACCGCTAAAAGTATACTTGGGTCCACCTTTTAATACACTATTCGGGTCATCTATAACAAACTCAAAATTTGAAATAGAGAAAGATTTATTGCTGAAAGCGGATGCCTTATCATCATGAGCGAACATAAAATGTAAACTCTCAACCGCGCTGCCATCTGTAAATTTACCGCTTATCGGCAGGGTTACTTTAACAGTTTTTCCTGCAGAAAGATCAGTAGAATGACTTTTTAATACATTAAATAAATTGGATTTAGTAACACCAATACCATTAACATTTTCACCCGAGAAATAAAGCGCTAAATCCAAGCTGGGACTGTAAGTAAACGAACCGCCGCCAATGGAAGAACGGCTACCGTTAGTAAAGTTTTTTTGTAATGTGGCATAATCGGGCATTGTAAGGTCGAACTGCACAGATGTTGTATAACGGCTCACAACAACCCTTTCGGCGCCACCAACATTAAGTTGAGGATACCAAGCGTGACCCGTGAATTTGTAATTAGAGCCATTATATAATGGGAATTCCGTGTTTTTATAAAAGGAATCGCCCATATTCAAAACATCATTTGCGTATTCCGCAGTTGCAAATTCAATTGAATGGATATAGGTTTCGCTATTAACTGCAGCATTATAGCCCAAATCCATAGAAAGAATAAGGTATCGGTCATCAAGCTTTTTAGAAAGCGGTAAAACCAATGTTACCCATTCACAAGCCAAAGCCTTACTTGAATTTTTGTTAAGCTGAGCCTTATAATCTTCAAAAGATGCATAAGCATCGTTGCTTAATTTTATAAACGGATCGCCGTTACTATTACGGCTTAATGCGTATTCCGCCACCTCTTTGGTTGCGAATTTCATCTTTACAATCACATATTCATATCCGTTCAGGTCAGTAGAAAGCTGATTTGACGATTCATAAAAATTATTTCGTGTAAAAAGTATATCGCCACCATTTCTATCGCAAGCAGCATGTTTTATCATTGCATATTCACTTGTGTAACCTGTAATACCGTCTGGGGCAAAAACAGAATTGCCAAGACTTGAAATAGTCGAAAGTTCACCGCCCCAACCGTTCGATGAAGCTACACCATCAGTTCTGAACCAAATGAAATTAGGCTCGGTTTTCAGTTCGCAGCCTGTATAGGCGGCAGCCCAACCGTTAGTGCCCCATATCCATGCCTTATTCACATAGTCCGCATGGGGTCTCCAAAGTGCAGATGAAAAATGATATTTATCCTTAGTTTCATCTAAAAACTTACAGAAATTTTCAATACTCTTATCGGTAGAGGTGCCGGGTTCTGCTTCAACCTCGTTAAACATTATGCAGATATTTAAAGAATCAGCAACTCCCTTAACCCAGCCTGCATAACCCGAATAACTACCGTTAGCATCAAATTGGTCATGTGAAACATGTGCGCTATATACAATATTTTCGCCTAAATACTTAGTATAACCGCTCCAAAAATCGCCTATATTCCAGCCCCATCCGGCATTATCATCACTAACCATCAAAATACGAGTAGCGTCGATTTTACGAAGCTCTTTTACAGCATCAATATAAAAATTACGAAGGGTTTGTCTCCAAGAAACACCATCAGAACCGGTTTTTACACCAATACTTGGTTCATTCCAAATTTCAACATTAGCTATCATAGGTTCATCTTTATAGTAAAGAGTCAATCTTTTTAAAATTGGTATGAAATTCTTTGTAACATATTGGCCAACTTTAGTTGCGGTCATATTATTAAGGGAATCAACACCGCCTATACTAATCATATGAAGGTCAAGACCTACATACATACCCTCACCTATTATTGCCTTAACATCTGGATCAACATTATTGGTAATCCATTTATCAATTTCTGCATCGGTAAGCTTTATTGAATCGTTAATTGTATCACCGATAATGCTATCAACATTTATAGCAAGTCGCATATAGTTTAGACCCATATCCGCATAATGTCTTGCAAGTGTATTAACCGAACCGCCGTGATCATAATGCTCTTCAATAGCATGGGTTTGGCAACGCGCCATACCAAATAAATGCACAATATTACCATTAGCATCAACAAGATAGCGGGCACCTTTAGTGTTAGTGCTAACCGAAAGCCTCTTTGAGGAATTATCAGTCACACTAGCAGATTTTGTTGTGGTTTCCGCGGTGACACCAATAACCGATACCAACGAGGTTGCAACGATGATTACCGCCAAAAACACGCTTAAAATTCTTTTCATTTAATTTCCTCCATATTTTAAACAATCAAATAATCCTTGTTAATTATATCGAATAAATTAGCAAATTTCAATATGGATTTTGTGAATATTTTCAAAAATATAAATATAAAAACTGCGACAGAAACAATAAAGTTTCCATCGCAGTTAACAGAATTTAATATTTGTAAATTTTATGCAACAACAAAAAATTTAATTATTAATCTACCTTTTTGTAAATCATATCTATAATCAAATCTTGGAGTTTTTCCTCATCAACATTAAACTCCATATATGTTGTACCTTTTTTGTTTTCACCATCGGGAGTTACTATTTCTTTCAAGGTGTAATCAGAATAACGACCAATCAAACTGCTTAAAGATTTCAAATCACAATCAGATACAATATAATCCTTAACAGAATCATAGGCATCTTTTACAAAATCGCCATCATCTTCAAGTTTAGACTTAAAAGCTTCAAAGAAATTATTCATATATTCTTTGTGGCGCTCCATACGGGAAACATTAAGTTGGTCACCAATATCTTTACGGATTCGCACATAAGAAAGAGCCTGTTCACCTTTGAGCACCATTTCACCTTTTTTAATGGTTGGGTCTATCTGCGAGAAATCATCCGTAACATTAACCTTAACTCCGCCTACCGCATCGTTAAGTACAGATATTCCATCCATTCTTAAAGAGAAATAATGATCTATTGTGAAGTTACCTAAAAACATATTTAAAGTTTTTGCAACATTTTCACAACTATCCCAAAGCCCTGAGCCTTGGTTATGCGACAACGCCAACTGGGCGTGAATTGTTCCGGCAGATTTGCCGCCCAAACCCAAAATAGGTATATCAACCATGGTGTCACGGTTAAGCAAAAGAATACTATAAGTTTTATCTGCCTCATCAAAAACTGCTAAGGCAACCATATCAGCCTGACCTTTGTTATTGTAAGAACCACTATCCACAACAGTCCCCTTTTGGTCAATACCCAAAAGCATAATCACTGTTATGTCATGTCTTGGATAATAACTAACACCATCTTTAACAATGGTTTTCGTATCAATAACAGGTCCCCCGTCACCATTATCCATAGGAGACAGCATACCTACTATGCGATAACCGCTATAACAAATTACAAGCACGAGAATAAGCATAATAGATATAACTATCGGAGTTCTTTTGACTTTTCGCTTACTCATTTTAAATTCCTTTTAAAGTTATTATTACTTTGCCTTTGCCTTTTTGCTGCGGTGATTAATAACACCAAGAACTATAAGAGCGCAAGTAGAAGTTGCCATTATAATAACCCAAAGTAATATATTATTCTGAACAGCGGTATCACCGGTTGTAGGAACATTTGAAGGTGCATCTCCGGGTACTAAAAATGCAACATGACCGAGACAGTCAAAGAAACAAGTAACTGTACCGTCACCATTGTTTACAATGCCCTTAATAGGAGTCCATTTACCGTTATTGAATACCATAGCGGTAATATAGTCATCCTTGCCGATACCAAGATTAAATGATGTCTCGAATGTATAACCATCCTTAGGCAAGTGAAGCTTAATGTTGTCACAAACTTCGGTAATGTTGAACATATCTCTGATTACCATATCATCTGCGCCATACTTATTTTTGGTTTCTTCTTTGATTTTCTCATCCAAACCATCGCAAACATCTGAAAGCTTTGTTGAAGGGTCAATCAACTTATTGTACTCTTCAAGCAAAGAATCTGCAGTTTCACGAGGAATTTCAGTTGTTGTTTCAGCTTCCGAAACCGGAGTGATGATAATACAATCCTTGTGTACGCAATTATCATGCTCTGTACTTACGATATTGCCCTCCTCGTCACGAATATAACCTATTAATTCGTCTCCGTCTTCTTCGCCGAAAATAATTATATCAGGAGCCGGCTTATAGGTAATACTCTGAACAAAATCAACTGCAGCCATACAGCTGAATGGTACTGATAGCACGATTATCAAAGCTACCAATAACGAAATAACCTTTTTCATATAAATCATCTCCAAAATAATATATTATGCTTAAGTGCTTAATATTTCTAATCCTTTTTGTTTTCTGAAGAATGCTTGCTGCGCGCTTTTGCAGAAGCAGCGGCATATGCATAGTTATGATACTTATACTTTGAATAATATTTCTTATAGTATCTCTTACCATATTTTGAACCGCCTTCAGAAATGCAGTTCATAACAATACCGAGTATCTTGGATTCAATAAATTCGAATTGATCTACCGCATCACTTAACGCTGTTGTAGTACAGTAATCCTGACGAACAACAATCAACATACCATCAACCAATTTTGCAGCAACCAACGCATCACTAACTTCACCAACAGGTGGTAAGTCGACTATAATGTAATCATAGTAATCACGCAAATCCTCAAGAACATTACTCATTTTAACAGAACTGATAAGTTCTATCGGGTTAGGAGGATTGTTACCGGAAGCTATAACATCGAAGCCCTGCTCATCGTCAAGCTTACATTTTTGAATAACTTCTGCTCTTTCTACCTGATTTGTTAAATAATTTGAAAGACCGGGAGCCTTTTGAACGGGAAGTCTGTTAAATACAGAAGGTCTTCTCATATCACAATCTATAAGCAAGACTCTCTTTTCAAGCTGAGCCAGAGAGTAAGCTAAGTTAATTGCTGACAAACTCTTACCTTCACCGGCCATAGCACTTGAAATACCAATAACAGGACATTTGACGTCGTCAACGAAGGAGAACTGAAGTTTTGTACGTAAAAGCTTATATGCTTCAGAAGCCGCAAAACTGATGTCCTTACCGATAACCTTAACCTCTTCATTAGCACCTGCAACAGCAGATTTGTTTCCTGCTTTTTTGGATGCAGAGGCATATGCGGAGCTGTAATATCCACCCTTCTTCTTGCCATAGGTCGAATAATAACCACCCTTAGACTGAACAACCATATCGGGTACGCTTGCCAATACAGGATGATCGCTGGTTTGAGTAACATCCTCTTCACTGCGGATTGTGGTATCAAATATAGTGCGAATTACAATAATAACTGCCGTAATCGCAAAACCTAAAACAAAACCCAACAAGGTATTTCTTTTGGCATTAGGAGAACTTGGTGAAGAAGGCTTTATAGCATAGTCAACGATTTCGGCTGAAGTACCCTGCACAATGCCTGCAATCTTCTTAGGAAGAACCTCGGCAATAGCATTTGCTATTTTTTCTGCTTCTTCCGGCTTTGTGCTCGTTACGGCAATTTCAAAAACCTCAGTTTCGTTTACCGAATAAGCCGAAATCATATTACGAACCTGACCATATGAATAATCAACACCCGCGGTATTAACAACATCATTAAGACAGTTTCTACTTCTTAAAATAACTATGTATGTATCAACCAAACTCTTAGAAGCCATAATATCCGAAGAAGTAAGACCACCCAAAGTGTCACCACCGAGTGAGAAAGAGTTGTTATTAACATAAACCTGAACATATGATTTATATTCCGGAGTAATTAAGAGTTTTGTTCCGGTGAAGAAAACAGCAGCTCCTATAAATGCGGTTATTAATAAAATCCAGATTCTTCTTATTAAAGCAAACCACAGTTGTTTAAGGTCTATTTCAACAACATCATTTTTTTCTGTATTTTTATCCTTGTTCACTTTCGCTTTCAACTCATCTTTCAATATGTATTATAAAAAAATATAATTATAACAATCCCATAATATTTATTCAATTTATTATATCACTTTGAAATATTAAAGTCAATAAAAAATTCGACTTTAATTTTTAAAAAGATTATAGCTAATCAAAAGTGCGCCAAAAACTGCTGTTGCGATACAAAACCTTATAAAACATTAGCCAAAGTTATAAAACTTTGGCTAATGTAGAGATAGCATTAAAAAGTAACTTCTCCATCGTGTGATAACAAGGAAGCGGAACTGATTCCTTCTAATTTAATAATTTCTTTTACTAGTTCACTGCTTTTAGAAACGCGAAGTTCTATAACTAAATCAGCGGTTGACTGTGTTAAATTTCTGGATTTAACCTTATAACTCTTTGTGTATTTTTCAATAACTGCTGCTACAGCATCTTCTGCATCGTGTGAAACTGCATTTACAACAAGTATCATAGGAGCCTTAGCAACAGGCAATTTATCAAGTACAAATATACCCACAGTTACAACCACAGAAAGTATTACCGCCACCTGCGCCAAACCGGCACCGCAGATAATACCAACACTTATTGACCAAAATAAAAACGCCAAATCCATAGGGTCTTTTATAGCAGTACGGAATCTTACAATAGAAAGCGCACCTACCATACCCAAAGACAAAACAACGCTTGATTGCATTGTCAAAATCAAAGCAGCGGTAATTACGGTAACAACCGCCAAAGAAATATTGAAATTCTTAGAATAAAAGGTTTTTCTGGTAATGTTTCTGTATACCAAGAATATGTACAAAGCCAATGCACACGCGATTGCCAACGCCACTACTACTGTTACTGTATTTATCTCACTACTCGAATAGCCCTCTAAAAAAGATTTTTTAAAAATGTCCTTAAAGCTGCTCATAATTTACTCCTTAAAACTTGAATTTTCTGCACATATAATACTTTGAAAACGATGTCTGCTTTAAATTTTGCAACTGAAGATTATGATAAATAAAATCAGGCAAGTATTCATCGTATTTCACTTCCAACAGTTGATGACCCATAGGCATAACGGGTCTTTTTCTGATTTTATCATTGAAAAATCCATTAATATCATCTGAGGAAGAAATATTTGTATCCAATGTGATTCTCACATTTCCGCTTTTGTAAATATATGGAATACGATCATACTCAACTATAACCACCGGATGCTCTTTTCTGCTAAGCATTTTATAAGTCAGTTTCTGCAACAAAGGCGGTTGTTCAGCAATATTAGGTATAACTCCACCGCTTTTTAAAATCTCAGTTTGTTCCAATGTGAGCGGACAAGATGTTTTGAATGTCTTTCCACGTTCTTTTCGTTTGCATTCAAGCCTGATGCGCTCAGAAGAATGATTATAAATTCTGATGCGGAATTTTTCGCGTGGGTCAGTACCGTCTTCAATTTCTTTGATTCCGCGGTTATAATAATCATCAAAATATAAGCTTCTGATGTTATAAATTCCATCTGCTCCCGCGTGCGAATCAATATCTATCATATGATTGAGT
>JAZTXU010000135.1:0-2988 GCA_045636565.1 Acutalibacteraceae bacterium | reverse complement strand
GCAAAGCTTGGTTAACTGACCTATGTATGTTTCAAGCGGATAAATCGCGCGCCATCTTTCAATATCATCATAGGCGAAGCAGGTCATAGTTGAGGAATAACCCGTTTTATCTAAAAACAACATTGAAGATGGGCCTGCGCCGAGTGGACCATAGTACAAAACGTCGATGTGAAACGGAAACTCAGAAAAGGCTTCTGAGAAAATTTTAACAGCATTGTTTAAATTTTCGCTAAGCTGGGGCATTTCGCACTTTTCGTAAAAATACTTCGCGGCATACTGAATGTTAAGTGAAGGATATCCACCCAAGGTCCAGCTTGTAAGAAGGTGTTTTACGCCCTCGCTTTGCAGATTTTGCATATGCTCTTCAATTTTAGGGTACACAGGTATTGCGGGAGCGGTTGGAGCTTCCCAGGTAGTGCAAATCTGCACCTTTGCGGCGGTTTCAAGTCCGTTTTCGCGAGCGGTTTGCCATTCTGTTTTTGCTACCTCGCCGGGTCCCACAATGCTCATAGAATAGTCTATTACCTTATCCTTTACACCGCCGATTTCAAATGGGATATGTAGCTCACTTTGGCTCAATAAAATGACATCTTTGGGTAGCTTTTTGATTATATCCAAGCTTTTTTCATGCCAACCCCAGCTCCAAGCCATCACCTTGATATCCCGACTTACGCGGTGAGCACCTTCGGCAATACAGGCGGTAACCTCGGCAATAACCTCGGCAGGGTCACGGTCCTTGCAAACGGGACAGTTAGTTTCATATCCGCTTGCCACAGAATAACAGTTGGTTAAATTTTCGCTTCTTGTTATTGTGAAAAATCCGCCAAGCTTTGGAACGGCACGGCATACCGATTCCACACCGTTTTTTAAATAATCTTTAACTTCCTTTGAAGAGGTACACATACAAACATTTTCATCTGATTTCTTATGTCCCTTCAAATGAGGATATTTTTCATAAAAACTTTCGGGCATAGAGCGAGGCTCGTTAAGATATAAAAACAGTTTGATACCGAATTTTTCAAGTCTTTCGGTGAAGTTTCGCATATTTTCGAGTCGCTTTTCATAACCTGCCGAAATAGAAGGCTCAAAGGGGAATTCGGTTATCTGAAAAAGTACTGCCTGTGCCCAAACAGCATTGATACCAAGATTAGCATAAGCCTTTAGCATTTCATCAGAGCAATAAACCGAGCTATCAACATCAAATGCTTTAAGGTAAAGCCCCGAAAATGTGTAAATCATTCGAGTTTCAAACAGTTCCTTGCCTGAAAATTTTATTTCAGGCATCTGAAATTCAAATTCAAATGGTTTTTTGCCACTGATATCAACCGCTGAAATTATCTTTTTGATTTCGGCGGTTTTTATTTTTTCTTCTTCGGTGAGTTCGCGCCATAAAACAGGCTCGCAAACAGGTTTTTTTGAAAGCTTTATGTCAAGAAAATCTTCTTCTCTTAAAATTACCGCAAGCGTGTTTTCATCGGTTTCAAGTAATTCTGTAAGCTGACTGTAGGGAAGAATATGCCAAAGTCTTCTTATAATGGTTATATAGCCTTTATCTGCCCACAAATCTTTGTTTTGAAATTTAGGTAAGCCTAAATCGAAAACGGCTTTTTCAATATTTCCAGGTGTGGTTTTAAGGATTTTTGCTATTTTTTCGCAAGAAAAAAATTCATAAGCCCTGAAAATAAAAGCCTGATGGCGGGTAGGGAAATGAAGCAATGGTATAGCAGGCTTATCTTCTTTTGGAATAGAAAAAATCATGATATTAGTTCTCGTTTCGTTTTTATTGTATAAATTTTATTTTTAATTACTGTTAAGCTTTTTATAAAGTGATATAATTTCTGCTCGTAAAGATGCGTTTTCTTCTGATTTTAAATGGGGGTCGGATTTGAGGAGCAGTTCAACCTCTTTTCCTGCAAGGTGCAAAACATCGCGGTCGGCAAATAGGTCGGCTATTTTCATATCAGGAAGACCGTGTTGTCTTTTTCCTAAGAAATCACCCGGACCTCTGAGTTCCAAATCTGCATCGGCAATCTTGAAACCGTCGGTGGTTTTTCTTATAATATCAAGTCGTTTTTTAGTGTCTTCTGATTTACTGTCAGAAATAAGAATACAATCCGATTTAAAACTTCCTCTGCCGATTCTGCCCCTTAATTGGTGAAGTTGTGAAAGACCGAACCGTTCTGCGTTTTCAATCACCATAATAACCGCGTTTGGAACATCAATTCCAACCTCAATAACGGTCGTAGAAATGAGTAATTGAATCTCTCCACTTTCGAATTTTCGCATTTGCTCTTCTTTTTCTTTTGGCTTCATTTTTCCGTGAAGAAGTCCCAAAGAGTAGCCTTTAAACTCATTTGCAGTCAATTTTTCGTAATATTCCTCGGCAGAGGTTATATTAAGTTCCTCATTTTCTTCCACCAAAGGGCAAACTATGTAACCCTGTCTGCCTTCGTTTATAAATTTCTTAATATAATTGTAAATTCGTTCACGATATGAAGTATCAACACAGTAGGTGTCAATTTTCTGTCTGCCTTTTGGGTATTCATCAATGATGCTTATGTCAAGGTCACCGTAAATTATAAGTCCCAATGTTCTTGGAATCGGTGTTGCTGACATAACAAGTGTATGCGGATTTTCACCTTTAGATGAAAGCTTGCCGCGTTGTGCCACGCCAAAACGGTGTTGTTCATCGGTCACCACAAGACCTAAATTACAGAATTCAACATCATCAACCAAAAGTGCATGAGTGCCGATTATAACATCAATCTCACCGTTTTTAAGGGATTCCTTAACGGTGCTTTTCTGTTTTTTGGTAAGAGCACCTGTGAGCAGACCGCATTTGATTCCTGAATTTTCGAGCATAGAAGTAAGGGTGGAAAAATGCTGTTCGGCAAGGATTTCGGTGGGTGCCATAAGAGCCGATTGAAAACCGTTTTTAGCTGCCGCAAACATAAGCGCCGCCGCAACTGCGGTTTTACCGCTGCCAAC
>JAZTXU010000134.1:0-5706 GCA_045636565.1 Acutalibacteraceae bacterium | reverse complement strand
GTCAAGATGCACTTCACCCGGAACGGTGGCATCAATCCAACCGCCGGGATATTCGCCGTGAAGGTCACGCTTTATATTTTTAGCCGCATTTACATGGTCGCTGCCGTCTGCCGCTTTGAAAAAGTAAGGTGCGCCGCCGCGTTGACCTGTTGACCAATGAATCTGCCATTTGCCATTTAAATTTAAGGCGTTCATATATATTCTCCTCTTAAAAAATCAAATTATAGTTTATGAGTGAGGCGTTTTGCCTCACTCTCGATATAAATCCCTTGCGAGATTCTCGATATGCAACTTACGGTGCTCGATATGTGCTTCGCACTCGATATGCCCTGCGGGGCAAGGGGGATTTATATCATATCGAGTTTGTGAGAACAAACATATCGAATTGCGAAGCAATATATCGACAAATTTATAATTTGTTTTTTAAATCCTGATTAAATTAGTTTTTAAGACTCTGCAGCGGAGCGGGGATTCTGCCTGCGCGGTCAATAAATTTCTTGGGTGATTTTGTGAGATTCACTTCCATAATAGGGCCTGAACCTAAAAGTCCGCCAAACTCTAACATCTCGCCCGCTTTTTTGCCGATTGCGGGAATAACACGCACTGCGGTGGTTTTGGAGTTTACCATACCGATAGCCGCTTCATCGGCAATAATGCCCGAAATAACCTCTGCAGGGGTTTCACCGGGAATTGCAATCATATCAAGACCAACCGAGCAAACCGCGGTCATAGCCTCTAACTTTGAAAGTTGTAAATCGCCCGAAATTGCGGCGGCAATCATACCTGCATCCTCAGATACGGGGATAAACGCACCCGAAAGACCGCCAACATAAGAAGACGCCATAACGCCACCCTTTTTAACCGCATCGTTAAGCATAGCAAGAGCGGCGGTGGTACCGTGTGTGCCGCAGGTTTCAAGACCCATTTCCTCTAAAATGTGTGCAACCGAGTCACCAACTGCAGGAGTGGGAGCCAAGGACAAGTCAACAATTCCGAAAGGAACGCCAAGTCGCTTTGAGGCTTCGGAGCCTACAAGTTGACCCATTCGGGTTATTTTAAACGCGGTGCGCTTAATAATTTCAGCAAGTTGACCCAAGTCACCGTCGGGACATTTTTTGAGTGCCGCCTGAACAACACCGGGGCCTGAAACACCAACATGGATTACCGAGTCAGGCTCGCCAACACCATGGAAAGCACCTGCCATAAAGGGATTATCCTCAACCGCGTTGCAGAAAACAACAAGTTTCGCACAACCGATACAGTCACGGTCGGCGGTAATTTCAGCAGTTTCGCGCACAATCTGACCCATAAGTTTTACGGCATCCATATTAATACCCGCTTTGGTTGAGCCGATGTTTACAGACGAACAGATGTTATTTGTAACAGAGAGCGCCTCGGGAATTGAGCGGATAAGCGCCTCATCGCCTGCGGAAAAGCCCTTGTGTACCAATGCGGAATAACCGCCGATAAAGTTTACACCTGTGGCATCTGCGGCGCGCTGTAAAGCCTTTGCATACATAACAGGGTCACCGCCTGATGCAGCCGCAACCATAGCAATAGGTGTTACAGAAATTCGCTTATTTATAATCGGAATACCGTACTGATTGGCGATATCCTCACCTGTTTTTACAAGGTTTCCTGCAAGGCGGGTGATTTTATCATAAATCTTGTCACAAGCCTTTTTTGCATCAGAATCGGCGCAATCAAGCAAGGAAATACCCATTGTAACGGTACGAATATCAAGATTTTCTTCGGAAATCATATTTATGGTTTCCATTATATCGTTAATATTAATCATTTGAAATGCTCCTTAAATTCTGTGCATAGAATTGAAAATATCCTCATGCATTACACGGATATCAAGGTTGTTTTCAAGGCCCAAACCCTTCATTTTTTCTGAAAATTCAGCAAAAGTGCAGTTGAGTTCCTTGATTTCGGTAAGCATTACCATTACGAACATATCCTGCAAAACCGATTGAGTGATATCCACAATATTTGCATTGCACTCAGAACAGATTGCACTAACCTTTGAAATAATGCCAACGGCATCTTTACCTATAACAGATACTATTGTTTTCATTTTAAAATCTCCTATCTTTTATCCATAGAAATGTAATCTCTGTGTGGTTGAACTGCCTTGTAAGCAGGTCGTATAATCTTACCAGAATTGAGAACTTCCTCTATTCTATGGGCGCTCCAGCCTGCAATTCGCGCTATTGCGAAAATCGGGGTGTATAACTCAGGCGGAAGGTCAAGCATATCATAAACAAATCCGCTGTAAAAGTCCACATTTGCGCTAACGCCCTTGTAAATCTTGCGCTCCTTTGCGATAACATCGGGTGCGATTTCCTCAATTAAAGAATATAAGTTATACTCATCTGTAAGACCCTTTTCTTCCGAAAGGGTTTTAACAAAGCCCTTGAAAACCTCTGCGCGAGGGTCTGAGGTGGAATAAACTGCGTGACCCATTCCGTAGATTAAACCTGCATTGTCATACGCTTCCTTGCGAAGAATTTTGGTAAGATAAGCCGCAATTTCTTCACGGTCTGTCCAATCGGATACATTTTTCTTAATATCCTCAAACATACCTGTAACCTTAATGTTAGCGCCGCCATGCTTTGGACCCTTAAGCGAGCCTAAAGCCGCCGCGATTGCAGAATAGGTGTCTGTTCCCGAGGATGAAACCACATGGGTGGTAAAGGTTGAGTTATTTCCGCCGCCGTGCTCTGCGTGAAGCACCAATGCCATATCAAGCACTTTTGCTTCAAGCGGTGTGTATTTACCGTCAAGTCTTAACATATAAAGCAGATTTTCTGCGGTGGATAAATTCATATCCGGTTCGTGAATAAAGAAACTGTTTACACGCTTGGTGCCGTAATTATATGCGTGGTAGCCATAAACCGCCAACTGTGGGAAACGCGCTATCAACTGCAAGCACTGACGAAGCAAATTCGGAATGCTTGTATCATCAGGCACGGGGTCGTAAGAATAAAGGGTTAAAACACTTCGCGCCAATGAATTCATCATATCGGTAGAAGGTGCTTTCATGATAATATCACGCACAAAGTTGTTTGGAAGAGGTCTGTAAGTGAAAAGCAGATTCTTAAAGTCGTTAAGTTCATCTTCGGTGGGTAATTCACCGAATAATAAAAGGTAAACAACCTCCTCAAAGCCAAAGCGATTATCGGAAATAAATCCCTCAACTATCTTTTTAACATCATAACCGCGATAATAAAGTTCGCCCGGGCAGGGAACAGTTTCACCGTCAACAACCTTTTTGGAAATTATATCGGAAATCTCGGTAAGTCCTGTAAGAACTCCCTTTCCGCTTAAATCACGAAGTCCCCTGAAAACCTCATGCTCGCGATAGAGCTGTGGGTCAATCAAACAGTTTTCGAGACATTTAGAAGAATATTTTTCAATTTTGGGAGAAATTATCCCACTGAAGTTGTTTGTAGCTGAATTTTTTTGCATTTTTTCATCTCTTTTCGTTGGAGTTTTGGAATCAAAGTCCATAAATATAATAAATAACATATAGATATTCAAATTATTATAACATTTAACTCGGTTTTTTTCAAGTATAATAGCACATTTATAGAAAACTTTAAAAAATATTTGGTTTTTATTCAAAAAAAACTTGACATCTCAAAAAAAAGGGGTATAATATTCTTGTTGTAAAAAATATTGGGGAATTGTGTAACGGTAGCACGACAGACTCTGACTCTGTTTGTTGGGGTTCGAATCCCTATTCCCCAGCCAAAAATCGACAGGTTTCGACCTGTCGATTTTTTATCCATTGCGAAAGCAATGGTATATCATCACGCGCAAGCGTGCATCTCATCACCGAAGGTGTATATCATCAGCCGCAGGCTGCATTTCTTTTCGCAATGATGATATACAAAACTTCGTTTTGATGATATGCAATTCCTTGCGGAATTGATGATATACACGGCTTTCGCCGTGATTTATGTAAGAGTTCGAATTCATATTCAATAATGCCGAAAATATCTTTTTTGTAGCCCATAGCCAAAAATAAAAAGAGCATATCCGTAGGGATGTGCTCTTTTTTGTTTTCACTTGTAAAAAAGGATGAGAACCCCAAAGGGGTTCGTCGACGCAGCCACAACGCCGCAAAGGAAAATGATAAATAAATAAAAAACTTCAACATCCAAAACAAAACCTCCGCAATAAACGGAGGTTTTTTGTATTAATAACAACTATCAAAAATTTCTTTGATTTCCGTAAATCCGAGTTCAACATAAGATTTTACTGTGCGGGTTTTCATAAATGTGCAAAGGTCTGAAAGTCGCTCACTGCAATCGGCAGGAATGCCAAACTCACGGAGTTTCAAGGGCATATTAAGTGCGTCGAAAAAGTTTTCCATTTCGCAAATACCCAAAAATGCGGCTTTTTCGTCATCTTCTTCGGTAATATTCCAAACATTCCTTGCAAACTGTGCAAAGCGGGGGATGGCGATTTTATAAACATATTTTGCCCAAGCGGGGAAGAGCACTGCAAGACCTGCTCCGTGGGCAATGTCCTGATACTCACCGCTCAGTGCGTGTTCTAACTGATGCACCGCAAGAGCATTGATTCTTCCGCAACCTGTAAGCGAGTTGTGAGAAAGGCTTGAAGCCCACATTATGTTGGCGCGCGCCTCGTAATCGTCAGGTTTTTCCATAACAACCTTTGCGGACTCCACAACGGTTTTCAAAATCGATTCTGCAATACGGTCGGTAAGCGGAGTATCCTCACAAACGGTGAAATACCGCTCCATTGTGTGTGCCATAATGTCAACAATTCCGCAGGCGGTCTGGTAAGGGCTTACAGAATAGGTAAGTTCGGGGTTGCAGATAGCGAATTTCGGGCGGTTAAACTCGCTGTTGAAACCGCGTTTCATAGAAAGTTCTTCGTTTGAAATAACCGCCGATGCGCTCATCTCACTTCCTGCGGCGGAAATTGTAAGAATACAACCAACCGGCAATGCATCCTTCGGGGTGGCTTTGCCGGAATGTAAATCCCAAACATCGCCATCATATTTAACGCCCGAGGCGGTGGATTTTGAGGAATCAAGGGTACTGCCGCCGCCAACCGCTAAAATCAGTTCAACATTTTCTTTTCTTGCGATTTTTATTGCCTCGCGCACAAACGAGAGTTTAGGATTGGGCTCAACACCGCCCATTTCCACAACCTCGATGCCGTTTTCTTTGAGGGAAAGCATAACCTCATCATAAAGTCCCGATTTTTTAATGCTCGATTTTCCGTATTGTAGCATTATTTTTTTGTAACCGTAATTCTTTATTATTTCGCCCACGTTTTTGTGGGTGTCTTTCCCGAAAAACACCTTGGTGGGAGTGTGAAATTCAAAATTTAGCATAACTTTCTCCTTTTAAAAATTATAGTTTAGCGGGGAGACCCCGCGGTCAATCCGTGGCGGTTTTAATATTAGCCAAGCCTTTACCCCGATGGTAAGTTTGTGTGTTAAATTATAGTTTATGAGTGAGACAAATGTCTCACTCTCGATATAAATCCCTTGCGGGATTCTCGATATGCAACTTACGGTGCTCGATATGTGCTTCGCACTCGATATGCCCTGCGGGGCGAGGGGGATTTATATCATATCGAGTTTGTGAGAACAAACATATCGAATTTTCTGTAAGGAAAATATATCGATTTTGCCGAAAGGCAAAAATATCGAATTGCGAA
>JAZTXU010000133.1:0-8927 GCA_045636565.1 Acutalibacteraceae bacterium | reverse complement strand
GTATACTCTTGTTTTCGGGATGATTCAGGTCTTCTAAATTACCTATTTTAAATTTGACGAAGGTGATAGAGAAAAAGTAGAACAATACAGCAATACTAATAACAACCATTGCCAAAAAAACACTAATTAAAATCCACAAATCTATCACCTTGCTATAAATTATCTAAATAAGATTTTCCAGCTGTTCCCTAGCCATTGTACAAAAATTACACACTAGAGACAATTTAAGCAGTCACATACTTATTATATACCTTTTTACCCTTTTTAAGAATAATTTCTTCGCTGAATGATTCAATCGTTAAACTGTAATTCGGGTCAGTTATTTTTTCGTTGTTGATGCTTACGCCGCCTTGTTGTACAAGTCTTCTGCCCTCACCCTTTGAAGCAATAAGACCAGCTTTTAGCATCATATCAAGTACACCGATTTTGCCGTCAACAAAATCATCATCAGAAAGCTCGGTGGTGGGCATATTTTCATTTGAACCCTGACCGCCGAATACTGCGCGTGCAGTATCCTGAGCCTTCTGCGCTTCCTCTTCGCCGTGAACAAGTTTTGTAAGTTCGAAAGCCAAGATTTCCTTTGCGGTATTGAGTTGACTGCCTTCCCATTCGTCCATCTTGTCAATTTCTTCAAGAGGTAAGAATGTGAGCATACGGATGCATTTAAGTACATCATCATCACCAACATTACGCCAATACTGATAGAACTCATAAGGTGATGTCTTATTAGGATCAAGCCAAACGGCACCATTAGCGGTTTTACCCATCTTCTTACCCTCAGAGTTAAGAAGAAGTGTGATAGTCATAGCAAAGGCATCTTTGCCGAGTTTTTTACGGATAAGTTCTGTACCGCCAAGCATATTGCTCCACTGGTCGTCTCCACCAAACTGCATATTACAACCATATTCTTTATAGAGATGATAGAAGTCATAGCTCTGCATAATCATATAGTTGAACTCCAAAAATGAAAGGCCCTTTTCCATTCTCTGTTTGTAACATTCTGCACGAAGCATATTGTTAACAGAGAAGCAAGCACCAACATCTCTTAAAAGGTCAATATAATTAAGATTTAATAACCAATCGGCATTATTTACCATCTGAGCCTTACCCTCACCAAATTCAATAAAACGGCTCATCTGCTTTTTAAAGCAATCACAGTTATGCTGAATCATTTCTGGTGTCATCATAGAACGCATATCGGTTCTGCCGGAAGGGTCGCCAATGTAACCTGTACCGCCGCCTATCAACGCAATCGGCTTATTACCTGCCATCTGCAAACGCTTCATAAGACAAAGCGCCATAAAGTGACCAACATGAAGGCTATCAGCTGTGGGGTCAAAACCGATATAGAAGGTTGCCTTTCCGTTATTAACAAGCTCGCGGATTTCATCCTCATCTGTAACCTGAGCTATAAGTCCTCTTGCTACTAATTCGTCATAAATTTTCATTGTAATTTGCTCCTATCTAATAATTCTTTTGCAGAATTATACAAATTCTCTGTAATCTCCGTACCGGACATTATCCGTGCAATTTCGTTAATTCTGTCATCATATTTAAGCGGTAGCACCTGAGTAAAGGTTCTGCCGTTTTGTGTACTTTTTTCGATTAGCAGATGACTATCTGCTCTTGCGGCAATTTGAGCCAGATGTGTAACACAAATTACCTGCTTATTCGATGAAACGCGTTTTAATTGAATAGCCACCTTGTCAGCCGCAAAGCCGCTGATACCGGTATCTATTTCATCAAAAATCATTGTTGAAACTATATCTTTACCAAGTAACGCACTCTTAATAGCAAGCATCGTGCGTGACAATTCACCGCCGGAAGCTATTTTTATAAGAGGTTTCAACTCTTCACCCGCATTGGCACTAATTAAAAATTCAACCACATCTTTGCCGAATTTTGTGTATCTGCCGTTTTCAATTGAAACCTTGAATCGCACAGCCGGCATATTAAGTTCTGCCAAAACCTCAGCCACATTTTTTTCAAAGCCTAAAGCCGCTTTTTTTCTGACTTCCGTCAACCTATCTCCCAACTCTATAAGACGGATTTTTGAAGCCTCCAACATATCATAAAGTTCATTAATCCGCTTGTCCGAAAGATTTATACTTTCGAGTTGTGCATTAGCTTTTTGTAAAAATGCAAGCATTTCTTCTTCGCTACTGCCGTATTTTAACATAAGCTTCTGTAATAGGTCAAGTCGTTCATTGATAATATCTGAATTAATATCACTATATTCTGTGTTTGACAAATAGGAATACAAGGTCGCCGAAACATCCTGTACTTCACTTATAATGTTATTAATTTTAGCATTAGCTTCCTCAATTTTTTCACCTTCAAGTGCGCTAAGCTGCTTATAAACCGCCTTCAAGGAGGTAATTACACCATCCTTATCCTCGTCACCGTGAAGTAAATCAGAAGCAATATTTAAAGCCTTAATAGTGGTTTCATAATTTTCTGCTATTTTAAGCTTAGTTTTTAGGCTTTCAATTTCACCGGGTTTTATATTTGCTTTTGTAAGCTCATCAATCTGATATTTTAATAAATCAATATTTTTTTGTTTATCATCTTCATCTGTTTCAAGCGAAGTAAGTTCCTTGCGGATACTGTTTAATTTTTTAAATTCAGCATAATATTCTGCAAGTTCTTTTTCGTTTTCTGCTATTGCATCAATAAAATCACAGTGTTTATCCGGATTAAGCAATGCTTGATTATCATGCTGACCGTGAATATTAATTAGTATCGAAGCAATTTCTCTGAGTGTTGTTGCAGTTAAAGGCTTACCGTTAATTTTAATCATACCTTTACCGGTTGCGCTTAATTTTCTTGAAATTAAGATATTACCGTCTTCATCGGGAAAGATTTCGTATTCTTCCAATTTTTCAATAACGGCATCACTTAAATTTCCGAAAACTGCCGAAACCTCTGCGTTGTTACAACCTGCTCTTATTAAATCCTTAGAAGTACGCTCGCCTAAAACCGCGTTTATTGAATCAATAACTATTGATTTACCCGCACCCGTTTCGCCCGTAAGTACGTTAAAACCATCGGTAAACTCAATATCAGAGCGTTCAATAACCGCAATATTTTCAATATGTAAATATTTTAACATAATTTGACCGCCGTAAAATTACAATAATTTTTTCAAAGATTCGCAAAGTTGCTTTGAATGATTTTCGCTTTCAGTAACAATTATAATTGTATCATCACCCGCGAGCGAGCCTAACATCATATCACCAAAAAGCTCATCAACCGCAACGCAAGCACTTGAAGCCATACCATTTTCGCACTTTATAACAACATTGTTAAGCGAAAATCTTACCGAAATAACAGCGGTTGAAAATAAGGAATGATATCTGTTACTGCTATTTTCAGAATTTTGGGCAGAAGGATTGATAATATATCGGTAATTTCCATGCTCATCTCGACCTTTTACAAGTTTCAATTCTCTTATATCTCGAGATACAGTAGACTGTGTAACGTTAAATCCTGCAGCTTCTAAACCATTTTGCAAATCCTCTTGAGTAAGACAAACCTGTTCTTTTATCAAGTCTAAAATCTTTTCTTGTCGTCTGCTTTTCATTTAAACACTCCTACCGTCTTTAAATTTATAAGAAAGAGTTTTATAGAATGAACGGTCATTAAGTCGAACCAACTGAACAAATTTTGGTGAGCGCTTGATTATAACTTCTGTATAAGGTTTAAGAGCTGCAACCTTCCTGCCGTCAACAGTTAAATAAATATCTGTTCGCTTTTTGGAGAAAGCCTTAACTTTAATTTCGTTATCACTGCCAAGCAAAATTGGTTTTGCCGAAAGCGAGTGGGAACAAATTGGTGTTATGCAGAAACTTTCTGTAAGTGGGTCAATAATAGGACCTCCTGCCGACATCGAATAAGCGGTTGAACCGGTAGGTGTTGAAACAATAAGACCGTCAGCACGATAATTAATATAATCACCGCCAACTCCAACGGAAATATCAACTATACGCGAGATAAATCCGCTTGTAATTACCGCATCATTTAAAGCAGTATACTCACCAATTATTTTATCATTTTCAACAACAGAGATTGAAAGCATCATTCTTTTTTCAATAAAATATTCCTTAGTTTTTAACTTTTTAAGAAGATGTAATTCATTCTGTTCAATATTTGCAAGATATCCCATTCTGCCCGCGTTAATTCCTAAAACCGGCTTATTATCCTGAGCGGCGCGTTTGGCATAACGAATAATAGTTCCGTCACCGCCAATAGAAATTATCAAATCAGCAATTTTATAAAGTTGGTCATCCGCGGTATGTTTAAAATCTGTCGAAAAAATATTATCAGGAAGATAAGCTTCAATTCCCTCTTCCTTTAAAAGCTTACCTAATTTTTCCACAACTTCGGCAGAGCCGCGTTTATCTAAATTTGGAAGAACTGCAACAACCATCACCATCTCCCCTTTCATGTTTTTTAAATATTAAGTGCATTATAAGAAGCGTCAACAACTGTCTCGGCAGTAACATCGGTTAAAATTTCCGCTGTTTCAGATTTCTTTATGTAACACAGATATTCAATATTACCCTCCGGTCCTTTAACAGGTGAAAAATCAAGACCCAAAAGTGAAAACTTTGTTTCAAGAATTAAGTTTATGATTTTTTCAACCACCGCAACGTGAACACTTTTTTCCCTAACAACGCCTTTTTTACCGACGTTTTCTTTTCCTGCTTCAAACTGTGGTTTTATAAGACAAACGGCTGTACCGCCATCCTTCAAAAGTTCACGCATTACGGGTAAAATGTGAGAAAGCGAAATAAAAGAAACATCAACAGATGCAAAATCTAAAGAATCGGGAACCTGCTCTTTAGTTACATATCTGAAATTGGTACGCTCAAGGTTTATAACTCTGCTATCTGTTCTAAGCTTCCAAGCAAGCTGACCGTAACCAACATCTATTGAATACACTTTACCCGCACTATTTTGCAGCATACAATCTGTAAAACCGCCGGTAGAAGCACCGATATCAGCACAAATAGCACCCTCAAGGTTAATTGGGAAAACCTGCATTGCCTTTTCAAGTTTTAAACCGCCACGGCTAACGTATTTCAGCGTTTCGCCTCTGACCTCAATAACATCATCGGTTTTTATGGTATTTCCCGCTTTATCTGATTTTTGATTGTTGACGAAAACTATTCCCGCCATAATAAGCGCTTTGGCTTTTTCACGACTTTCACAAAATCCGCGTTCAACAAGCGCCACATCTAATCTTAATTTTTCTGCCATTTAATTCTCCATAAAATATTTTAACATTGCTTCACTGTCAAGACCTAACCCTTTTATAGCCGAGGAAACCGTTGCGGCGGGTAAAAATTTATTATCAACCGCATGGATACTATATTTGCCTTTATATCCTGATTTTAAAAGCTTAGCCGCAAGATGCTCGCCAATTCCTCCGCTAAGTTCAGTTTCCTCAAAGAAATGGATAACATCAAATGAAGTTATCAAATTAACAACCTCATCTGCCAAAGGATAAATTTTATTAAGCTTGATAACGTTTATCTCATCGTTAATTCCGTGAGCCTCATAAGCCTCAGAATAAAGTCTGCCGTAAGTCACAATAGCCTTTTTTGAATGACCGTTCAAAATAGAATAATCCGACTTGCAATCAAATTCACCACAGTATTTTTCGCAACCGCGAGGATATCTAACCGCGCACAAACCTTTGTAATCGGCAATATCTTTTATTCTATACGAAAGTTCTTCAAAAGTAGTCGGTGAATACACCATAATATTCGGAATACCCGTTAAATACGAAACATCAAAAAGACCTTGATGAGTAACACCGTCTTCGCCAACAATTCCCGCTCTGTCAATCAATAACTTTAACGGAACATTTACAGTTGCGGCATCGTGAATTATCTGGTCATAAGCTCTTTGTAAGAAAGATGAATATACAACAAAATACGGTTTCATACCACCAACCGCAAGACCTGCTCCAAAAGTCACAGCGTGTTGCTCAGCGATACCAACATCAAAGAATCTGTCATTATATTTTTCTGCAAATGTTGTAAGACCGGTGCCCTCGGTCATGGCGGCTGTAATTGCGGAAATTTTACTGTCCTTCTCCGCCAATTCACAAAGGGCATTGCCCGCAATTGAAGAAAAAGTATTGCTATTTTTAAAATCAGCACCCTCTTCAACATCAAATGGGGACACGCCATGATAATTTTTAGGGCTAGACTCTGCAAATGGATAACCCTTACCTTTGGTGGTAATAACATGTACCAAAGACGGTCTGCTATAATCCTGAGCAATTTTAAAAAGTGATTCCATTGCAGCAATATTATGACCATCTACCGGTCCCAAATAATTAAATCCCATAGAAGTAAAAAGATTTCTTCTATAAACAATTAATTTTAAGGTTTCCTTCAGACCGAAGAAAGCTTTATAAAGCCTTTTTCCAACCAGCGGCATTTTCAATAAAAATCTGCTGAATGAAGATTTGAATCGATGATATTTAGCTTTATTACGCATCTTTGTCAGACTTCGTGAAAGAGCACCGACATTTTGAGATATTGACATTTTATTATCGTTAAGAACAACAATAAAATTGTTTTTTTCGTTACCTGCATTGTTAAGCGCTTCATATGCAATACCGCCGGTAAGCGCACCATCACCGATAACTGCAACCGCAGTTCCCTCTTCACCGTTTAAAGCCCTTGCTTTATAAATTCCGTATGCGGCAGATATCGAGTTGCTGCTATGACCTGAAATCACCGCATCGTGTTCACTCTCTTGAGGGTTCATAAAACCTGTTAAACCACCTTCTGTACGAAGTGTGGAAAAACTTTCAAATCTTCCGGTTAAAAGTTTATGGGTATAACACTGATGCCCCACATCGAAGATTATTGAATCCTTTGGTGAAGAAAAAGCACGGTGCAAAGCAACGGTTAATTCAACCGCACCTAAATTAGATGCCAAATGACCACCGTTCTTCGAAACGGTGGTTATAATACAATCTCTGGCTTCTTCACAAAGCGCTTGAAGTCTTGCTGAATCCATTAATTTTATATCTTCCGGGGATTTAATACTACTTAAAATCGGATATTCCAAATTTAACAATCCTTTATTTATTTCTATCTAACAAAAAATTGGTTAATTCATATAACGATTCTCTGTCGCCTTCGATTTCATCCAATGCATCCAATGCATAATTCGTAAGCTGTGCGGCAATAGCAAAAGCTTTTTCAATACCAAATATGGTAACAAAAGTGGTTTTGCCGTTTTTCTCATCACTGCCTATTGGTTTTCCAAGTGTTTTTTCAGTTGATATAACATCCAAAATATCATCAATTATTTGGAAAGCCAAGCCTAAATTATAACCGTATTTAGCGGCACTTTTAAGTGTTTCTTCATCTGTTTTACCTGCCGCAATACAACCAAGTGAAGCCGCGGTTATGAGTAATGCACCAGTCTTACGGGTATACATATCCTGCAGTTCTTCGGCTTCAGGTGTTTTTTCTTCAAACATAAGATCCATTACCTGACCACCTATCATACCGTGAAGACCTGCATTAGCCGATAAAAACGAAACCGCACTTAGTGCCTTTTCAGGCGCAACATTAGCATTTGCCGCAACAAAGAATGCCTCTGTTAATAAAGTATCCCCCGCAAGCAAAGCAATATCCTCTCCAAAAGCCTTGTGGCAAGAAGGTTTGCCGCGGCGCATATCATCATTATCCATACATGGCAAATCGTCATGAATCAGTGAATAGGTATGAATCATTTCGAGTGCCACCGCAAAGTCAATCGCTTCCTCGGTATTTCCGCCGCAAAGCTTGCAAAACTCAAGTACCAAAGCCGGTCTTATTCTTTTACCACCCATTAAAAGGCTATATCTTGCCGCGTCCAAAACCTGTTTGTAAGGAAGTTCGCTTTCGGGATATAGTTCATTTATTCTATTTTCTATCAAATTATTATATTCAGACAATTTTTCAATAATCAAAATTTACTCCTCCGATTCGGCATCAGTCAGCAATTTTATCTTACTTTCTGCATTAACTAAAGCAGTTCTGCATTCGTTTGTATATTTTATACCCATTTCAAAAAGGGAAATTGATTCTTCTAATGTGCAATCATTACTTTCTAACTTTGCAATAATCTTTTCAAGCTCACCGAGAGATTTTTCAAAATCAAGCTTATTATCAGACATGTTATTCTCCTTTATTGATTTTTGTGACACCACAATCAAGGCAACCGTCGTGAAGTTTCAAGGTGATAGCATCACCAACAGAGACCTCATTCACACTCTTTACGGCACTTCCCTGTTTTTCTAATACGGCATAACCGCGAGAAAGTATTTTCAAAGGGCTTAAACCCTCAAGTCGAGTTACTGCACTTGAAAACTTGAAATTATTATTTGTGATATTCTCCTTCACTGCTGAATCCAGCTTTTCATAAAGCCTATCAACCTCTAAAAATCTGTGATTAATCAAAAACTCAAGCGGATTTTTAAAATACGAGGAATTCACACAGCGCTCAAACCGAGCTTTTGAAAGTTGATATTTAGAATCGAGTGAATATTTGAGCGCAATTTCCTGCTTATTTAAAAGTCGCAAAATTTCGTTGCAATCAGGCACCGCAAGTTCTGCTGCGGCAGAAGGTGTCGGCGCACGCATATCAGCCACAAAATCGCATATTGTAAAATCTGTTTCGTGACCTACGGCAGATATAACAGGTACGGGCGATTCATAAATTTTTCGTGCTAACGCTTCACTATTGAATGCCCATAAATCCTCAACCGAGCCGCCGCCTCTGCCAATTATAATAACATCAACATTGCCGAGATTATAAACACGCTCTAATGCATCAAGCATCTGCGGTACTGCATTTTCACCCTGCACAGCAACGGGACACATAATAATCTCTGCCAAAGCCCATCTGCGTGA
>JAZTXU010000132.1:0-3204 GCA_045636565.1 Acutalibacteraceae bacterium | reverse complement strand
TTTTCGGAATATGCACCTGAGGATGAACAGGTATTGGATATTCCGTTTATGAAAAAGACCGTGTCCGCTATTATCATTCAGCCGGATGGCAATATCCGTATCCGCTTCATTAACGGTAAAGAAATCGGTAATGAGGAGGTGTGCGGCAATGGTTGAAACCGCTGAAAGAAGAAGGGTTGTTACTAAGATTCCTGCCGATGCCGGTAAAAGCTCACGTATTGCGTTTGGTAAAAGAATAAAAGTGGCTGCATATTGCCGTGTATCTACCGATGACGAGGATCAGCTTAACAGTTACCGTGTTCAAAAGGACTATTACACCCGTTATATTGCCAACAATGAAAAGTGGGAGTTCGTAGACGTATACGCCGACGAAGGTATTACCGGAACGCAGGTCAAAAAGCGTGATGAATTTTTGCGTATGATAAAGGATTGCGAAAAGGGTAAAATCGATATGATCCTGACAAAATCGGTTTCCCGCTTTGCAAGAAATATCGTGGATAGTTTGTCCTATGTGCGTAAACTCAAGGCGATGGGCATCGCTATCTATTTTGAGGAGCAGAATATCAACTCGCTTAAAGAGGACAGCGAAACTTATATCGGTATTTACAGCGTTATGGCGCAGTCGGAGAGTGAGAACATCAGCGCCAACGTTAAGTGGGGTATATCCAAACGAATGGAGAACGGTACCTACTGCAGTAATATGAATATGTTTGGTTATCGACGCGATAAGATTACCAAAGAAATAACCATCGTGGAAAGTGAAGCCGAGGTCGTTCGTTGGATATTCAATTTGTATCTTGACGGTAAAAGTGCATTTCAAATTAAACAATGGCTTGAAGAAAATAATATTAAGACTTACACCGGCAAAAGTACTTGGCAAACAACATCGATTCACGCTATACTGCAAAATGAAAAGTACTGTGGCGACGTTATGTATCAGAAGACATACTGCGTTGACTGCTTAACTAAGAAGAAAAAGGTCAACAACGGTCAAAAGACAAAATACTTGGTGGTTAACGATCATCCTGCCATTATTCCGCGTGATATATTCAAAGCGGCGATGGCAGAATTCGCTCGCCGTAATGCTTTACGCAGCAAATCGGATAATACCATTTCCTGCCGAGGAAGATACAGCGCAAAATATGTGTTAAGTGAACTGCTCATTTGTGAGGAGTGCGGCAGTCATTTCCGCCGCAAAACCGTTAAGAAAAAAGACGGTGTTCATCACTATTGGCGTTGCATCAGCCGACTGGATCATAAAGATAAATATTGTGATTTTTCAAAGGGGCTTGAGGAGAAAACCCTGCAAGCTGCTATTTGTCGTGCAATCTCCCGCGTGTTGCAGGGGAGAGAAGACGGCTACGAGCTTTTGAAAAGCAAACTCATTTATGCCACCTCGGATGTGGATACCGATGAATTGTATCTGGTCGAAAAGGGAATCCACGATGAACAGATCCGCATTGAAGAACTTGCCGACCTTGCGATTCAGTCAAAGAATAATAAAGATCGGTATACCGAAGCCATCGCCGACTGTTCCCAAAGGATAAAAGATCTTCGGGAAAGACGGGATATGCTTATGACGCATATAAAGTGTAATGAAAAAGCCCGA
This sequence comes from Acutalibacteraceae bacterium, assembly GCA_045636565.1. Lineage (GTDB taxonomy): Bacteria > Bacillota > Clostridia > Oscillospirales > Acutalibacteraceae > UBA737. The sequence continues at coordinate 1,595 of JAZTXU010000132.1, read as the reverse complement.
GAAGAAATTGAACGGATTGAAAATTACACAAAACAGATGAAGCCGGTTATGACCGAGTTTGATGATGCCATCATTCACCGAATTGTGAATTCAATTCAGGTGACAAAAGATCTTAATTTAAGAATTTTTATAAAGGGTGGGGCAGAGATAGTCGAGCCACTGTTTCCGCCTGAGGAAGAGTCAGCATAAATTTCAAAAAATAATGTATAATGAAATAACTTTCTGCATTTTTGTATTGCGGAAAGTTATTTTTTATGGTATAATTGATTTGTAAAGAAAAACTGGGCAAAACCCAGTAAAATTAAGGGTTTCTCACCAGTTCTTTTTCGAACAGGAGAGACACAAAAAACTCTTGTTCGAAAGAACAAGGGTTTTTTTAGTTATATTCGCCTGCGGCGAGTGATATTGCTTCGCAGTGATATTTGGACTAAAGTCCAAGTGATATTCGCTTCGCGAGTTATGGCGGCGAATATAATATCAATGAAACCGCAAGGTTTCAACATCACTTTCACGAACTGAAAATATCACTCTGTGCGTAGCACAGAATATCACTTATACTTGCCCCTTCGCCGTTTTTATGCTATACTGAATATAGGTGGTGATGATATGAGAAAATTAATTGTTTTTATTTTATGTGTTATTATTTGTTTATCATTTTCCAGTTGTAGCTTGTTGTATCATTTAGATTCTGTTGATAACTTTGATGTAGGGTATAGCACGAGTCTTAATAATGCATTTCTGTCCTCCTACAATTGGGATGGAACTGATAAAACAACAAACATTGTAGTCCCGGAAGAATATGAAGATATTCCCATCAAAGAATTTGGTGGGTATTTTGGTAGAGGTGTTCCGTGTAGTTTCAGCATAAGACCCACAGAATCTGCGAAAGAAAAACTTTGTGATAAATCAGATAAATGGTTTTACATGTCCGATATTCGTAATGTTGAAATAAGAAATATTAAAACAATTAATTTCAATGTCCATATCAGTAAAAACATAAAAAAAATAGAAAATCTGTCTTTAGGTGGCTTTATCGGTTGCGAGTATATTGAAGATGAAAAAGAATATTATGATGTTTTTGTTATGGTATGCACAGTTACTTGCGATGATGAAAATAAAAGTTTTTATGCAAGGGATGGTAAACTTTATTTTAGTGAGAATGACACATTAGTTACAGATATTCTATATTACGATTTTGATATAGACGGATATTTGTCGGAACCAAAAGAGGAAAATATTTGGTTTAATGCCTTTTAACTGTGTTATATAAAGAAAATCAGGCTTTTAGATCGGTTCCATTTTGAGTGCCACTCCACCGATTTTATGCTATAATACACCTAAAGGTCGGTGATGATATGAAAGCTATTCGAATATTTTTGTGGATTATTATTTGTATAATTTTTTTATTAGGGGTTTTATACTTATTCACAGGATCGTTGGAATGGTTTCCAACGCCTGAACAACAAGAAAAAGCTCGCATAACTGCTATCATTATGATGGTAATACCAATTATAAGTTGTATTATATTGTTCTTAACAAGAAAAAAGTAGGGAAATCAGGTTTTTTATCAGTTCTTTTTCGGACACGAGAGACAG
>JAZTXU010000131.1:0-3617 GCA_045636565.1 Acutalibacteraceae bacterium | reverse complement strand
GGCAATGCCGCCACAGTTTCGGTGTATACACGTATCATGGTGTTCCAGGTATCGTTATCTACGATTCCTGTTTTCTCAAGTCCGTAAAATTCCTGAAACCGCTCTACCGCATCTATTGTTGAGGAATCAAAAACCGCAGTTCGAGGAACAGGGGCTAATGCTCCGTTGAAATAGGCAATAACGCTTAAATAATACTGAACAGTTCTTACCGAGATTCCACTATCGCCCGATGATACCTGATTAGCAAAAGGAACAGATGCTTCGGCAATAGTTACCCCCTCGGCGGCTAATTCTGAAAGAGCTTTTACCCCTGCATAATAGCCCTTTATGGCGTACCAGGTGGATTTATCAACCTCGCCCGTAGACTTAAGGCTAAAAATCTCTTGGAATTTCTTTACTGCAGCTTCGGTATCTAAGCCAAAAATTCCGTTTGGATTTTCTATTTTTGGTATTGCGGGGTAATTTTGCGAAATTCGGTTTAGCTCGGTTTGAATTATTTTAACATTGTTTGCGGCAGAGCCTACCCTTAGCGGCACCCCCGGATAGGATTCATCTGTAAAGCCTACAGGCGCATTTTCTACTATATTTATGTCATCACCGTAATAGTTTTGTAAAATGCCAAAGGGTGTAAAGCCTTGCTCCGCTAAAGTGACCGTACCCCACTGTGAAAGTCCGTCGCATTGCGAGGTGGTACCGTTGCAAAAAGCGGCGAAAAGCGGTTGTATACTTCCTTGCCGCACTAAATAATCGTTGAAAATATCATCTACTATGTAGCTTATATTTTCAAAAATTTCTCGGTTCGGCACATAAGCCTGATCAATTGCGGTGGAGTTTGTAATATCGAAATTATACCCGCGCGAGGGATAATATTCGGTGTAAATTCGATTGAGCGCATATGTGATTATGGCATAAATATTGGCTCTGAGTGCGTTTTCGGGCCATGTGGGGTAAATCTCGCTTGAAGCCACATTTTTTATATAGTCAATAAATGGAACAGTTACATTTTCTGCCGCCGAATCGGGCGAACCTAAATGTACTGTTATGGTTTCGGGAATAACGGGTGTTAAAATTTGCGGCATAAATTATTCCTCCAAAACATTGTTCAGGGTGTATTGCTGTGCGGTATCGTAAATTATAGGGCCTTTATTGGCACCCTCGGTTTCAAGCAACATCATATTAACCTGTTGAATTGAGGTTGTGCCGCTGAAAACGGGGACATTGAGATAAATAGTGTCTATATACCCCTCGGCGGTAATCTCAATTCCGTATACTTCGTAAGGTAACTCGTAATTTTCCGAGTTATAAGATAAATTTTTTGCGGGAGTTTCTACCACAAAAGCCTTTGTTCTACCACTTTGATCGGTAAAATCATAGTCAAGAGTCTGCTTGTTTTGCAGGTCACCGCTAAAAACTGTCACCCGTGCATTTTCCACGGGATAAAGTGAACGCACGGTTGTAACTGTCACAATAAGTTTACCCGTGCTGTCAGCAAGCACGGGGGAGGAGTCCGTATTTGCTTCGTCGGCGTTGGTGGGAGGTATTGTGTTACTCACTTTCGGAGTATTGCGGGAAGACAGATACATACCCATCATTTCGGATTTGTATTTATCAATGAGCGATTTGTCCATTTCATTCACCTCAAAATATGTTTTCAAAACAGTATATGAAGAATTTCAGTCTTTGTGAGTGAAATTTGTTGAAAAAATAATGTTTTCGATATATAATAAGTGTATTAAATTTAAGGAGCGGACGATATGGTTATTTTGGATAATGGTACTATTCATGCAGAAATAGCAGAACTGGGAGCGGAAATAAGGCGCCTTACCGTAAACGGAGAGGAACGTATGTGGAATGGTGACGAAAAGTTTTGGACAGGTGTGGCTCCTGTGCTTTTCCCGATTTGTGGTGGAATTCCCGATAATAAGTTTGAATTAAACGGCACAGAATATAACCTTGTAAAGCACGGTTTTGCAAGAAACTCGCTTTTTAGCGTGGAAAAAGCAACCGGCACCACAGCAACATTCCTGCTTAAAAGCAATGAAGAAACACTAAAATCTTACCCTTGGGAGTTTGAGTTCAGAGTAAAATACACTTTAAGTGCTTCAAAGGTTCAGGTTGAATACGATGTGCTTAATCTTTCAAATTCTGTTATGTATACCGCAGTTGGCGGTCACGAGGCATATCTTTGCGAAGGCGGAATTGAGAATTACGATGTGATTTTTGAAAGAAAAGAAACCCTTAAAACCCACCGTTTAGAGGGTACTTTGATTTCAAGAAAAACCGATACAGTGCTTTACGAAGCAAATGTTTTGCCACTTTATACTAAGTATTTTGAGGTTGATGCACTTATTTTTACAGATGTGAAATCACGCTTTGTAACACTTCGCAACCGTACAAACGGTAAAGAGATTTCGGTTGATTTTGACGGTTTCGATTTCCTCCTTTTGTGGACAAAACCGGGTGCGCCTTACCTTTGCATTGAACCTTGGACTACAAGTCCCTCTTATCTTGATGACGGACACGATTTATCTCTCAAAGAGGGTATGACCGCGGTTGAGCCGAATTGTCATTTCACCAAAACACATAAAATTTATTTTTGAAGAATCAAGCGTTTTTCGGTTGGCTGATTGAAAATTTACTAATAATCAATACGGTAATTGTAGAGACAGGAGAAGGATCCTGTCTCTACTTTGCTTTTAAATGTTTTTTATTTCCCGTAACCCTTGAAAAAAAGACAAAAAAGTGATATTATAAAAGATAATAAAAAAAGACTTCTAAAAGGTGAAGAAAATGATTTTTAAATCACAATCCAATTACGATTGGCTGATTGTAGGTCTTGGAAACCCGGGGCTTCAATACGAAAATACACGCCACAACGCAGGTTTTATTGCGGCTGATAAGTTGGCGGAAGAATTTAAGTTCAGCATAAACAAAAATAAGTTTGAGGCACTTTGCGGTGAATTTAATTTAGGGAACAACCGTATACTTGTTATAAAGCCGCAAACTTTCATGAATAATTCGGGAAGTGCAGTGAGTAAAACCGCCGCATTTTACAAAATCCCAACTGACAGAATAGTTGTTATGCATGATGATATCTCACTCGATATCGGTAAACTCCGTATGCGCCGCAAGGGTAGTGACGGGGGACAAAAAGGTATGCGTGATATTATAGAACTTTTAGGAACCGATAATATTATGCGTATTAAAATCGGAGTGGGGGCAAAACCTCATCCCGATTACGACCTTGCAAGTTGGGTTTTAAGTAGATTTCCAAAAGAAAGCCTTGAAGATTTGAACTGTGCTATTGATAAAACGGTTTTAGCGGTAAAGGAAATTATTTCGCGCGGAATTGATTCTGCGATGAATAAATATAATAACTGAGGCGTTTATGAAATTTTTGACCGAGGTATTATGCCGAGACCCTGATTTTTCGGCTGCTTTGAAAAATATTGAAAAATCCCGAGTGCCGTTTGTATGCACGGGGCTTTCTTTAATACACAAGGCGGCGGCTCTATCAGCCATTTTCAGGAAAACAGGGCAAAAAATCACCGTTATCACAGAGGACGAAGCATCGGCTAACGAGCTTTTGAACGATGCAAGGTCTTTTGGGCTTCGTG
>JAZTXU010000130.1:0-3187 GCA_045636565.1 Acutalibacteraceae bacterium | reverse complement strand
TTGCTGTATAGGAATTTGCGTTTTGTAAAAAAATATGATATAATTAAATTCAAATCAAAAAAGACATAACAAAAAGAGGTCGTGCAAACCTCAAAGAAAGTTATTAAATTTTTGATTATCCGTTAATTGAATTGGTTGTGTTTTTTGTTTGTGGTGAAATGAAAAAGCATTAAGAAGAATTAACCAAATTCTTGTAATTTTCAAAAAACGGAGTGCCTTTAAGGTAAAATTGAAGAAGAGTCATTTCATGCCCACACTTGCACAAGAGTGGATCAAAATGAAATGACAAGGAAATAGACGTTCTCCAAACATTTTGACGGGTGTGGAAACGTCTTTTTTCTTTGGAAATAAATAAACTCAATCTACCTTCATGGCGATGATGCTTAGCATAAATACCATAGTAACGAATCATTTTAAAATATTTTTCAGGTATGTGAATAATAAGCTTTTTGATAAATTCAATAGCAGAAACGGTTTCAGTAACCAATTCGTCATCTTCATGACGATTGTAGTGAAAAGTAACATTTTCACCATCATAATTATCAATTCTGGATGTAGCGATAACAGGTCTGCCAAGATATCTTCCAATGTATTTTAATACATCTTGATTGTTAGTAAGAGAAGGTTTGGCATATACATAAAAACCATTTTGGCAATACTTGTAAATAAAGGATTTAGCCTTTCTGAAGGATTTACCGATATGAGCCTCCATATAGTTCAATAAAGTAAACTGGAAAGACTTGCGAAGCAGTTCATAATGAAAGTGTTTAACAACACGCCACGGAGAAAAATTGCCGGAGCCACCTTCGGCAATTAACATATGAATATGAGGGTTCCATTGAAGACTACGGCCAAAAGTATGAAGAACACAAATAAAACCGGGGGTAAAGTTTTCAGATTTATTAAGTTTTTTAAACATAAAGAAAACGGAATCTGCAGCAGCTTTAAAAAGAAGGTTTAATAAGGAACGGTCTTTTCTAAAAAACACTCTTAATTCTTCGGGAATAGTAAAAACGCAATGTCTGTGAGAAGTGTGAACAAGTTTAAAGGACATAGCAGTAGAACGCTTTCGGGAATAAAGATTACCGCAAGAAGTGCAAAAGCGACTTCTGCATCTGAAACCTGCTAAATAAAGTCAATAGATAAAATGAAAAAATTTAATAAAGTATCAAAGTAAAGAATTGCATAGCAAACAGAGATAGCCGGTTGACTATCTCGAAAACAGATTAAATGTAATTAGAGGTAACTGCCGAATATCAGTTGTTCATTGATTTCTTTGTAAAGCTGGGTAACTCTACCATAGTAAATCCGTAGAAATTTGTTTAAACCGGCAATCATAGCTTCTTTTCCACATTTACCTTCAAGACGTTTCTTGCTAATGAAATCATAAACAGGATTGCCAATGGGCTTGTGTTGAATAAAAGATTGCATGATTTCGTATCCGGTTTTACGCAAATAACTGTTGCCACGCTTGGAAATATGACGTTCCGTAGCATTAAATGCTCCTGATTGATAAGGTGGTGCATCAATGCCTGCATAAGCAATTAAAGAATGTTTGTTTTTAAATCGGCGGATATCACCAATCTCAGCAATAATACGTGGTGCAAGTGTATCACCGATGCAAGGCATTTCTCTGATAACAGAAAATTCTGGTAAAGACTTGGCAAGTTCTTGCATTTGTGCTAAAATGGTGTCACGAGATATTTCGATTTCATGAAGTACTCGTACAGCTTCTACAACTACAGCCTTGGTGACAGGAGAGTTTGGAAGCACAGGGATACCGTTTTGAGCTACGGCAAGAATTTCACTTGCTAAACGTTCGTATACACGGTATCCCTGTTTTTTTGCCCATTTGCAATAATCAGATGTAAAGCGTTTTTCTCCCATCTCAAGGATGTGACCATAATGATAATAACGTTTAACAAAATCCGTGAGCTTGTGATTGCCGGGACTATCGTTCATCAAATCCTTGATGTTAGGCATAGTCTGGTCAAGTAGATTGCTTAAATTCACTTTGGCTTTAACAAGCATAGAAACGGTCTGATAATACTGTCGTGCAAGCAGTTTGAGTTCCTGATAAACATCTTCGGGTGGCTTTACGGGAGATAGTTCATCCCAGTATGTAAGTCCAAATTGAGCAATGTGAACAGCATCAATTTTATCTGTTTTTGCTCGTCTGATACTTTGAGAACAAAACTTTTTCATTCGCAAGGCGTTTACGCAGCAGGTAAAGATACCTTTTTCAACAAGCAGAGTTACCACAGGTAAGTGGTAGTGTCCAGTATCTTCCAAAATGACACGAACTTCCTCATCGTAGGATTCGATAAGTTTAACAAGATGGAGTATTGATTCCACAGAGTGAAGCATTTGAAAAGGCGTTTTTAACACTTCGCCTCCGGGTTTCATAATACAAACCATGCTTTTACCTTTGGATATATCAATACCAACACTAATCATAAAACAATTCCTTCTTTCTAAATTAAGATGTGTAATGTTTCCGCTACAGGCTTATTACGATTCATTTTGGTTAGTGACACGAACGCTGTTTCTTCAAAGAAACAGGAACAACCTGCTTAATCGAATCTTTATAATAAGAAGGCGGCTGACACTTTCAAATACGAACGCTAAGTTCCAAGGAGTAACCGTCAGACCATTACCTTCTTATTATAATAAAAATAAGCATAACTTGTAAATCGTGCCGTGGTAGTGGCTACAAGCTATGCTAATATTGTACCAAAGGAATAATTAAAATGAAAACAACCAAAAAACTAACCGCAAGTGCTGTTATGATAGCACTCGCCGCGGTGCTTAGCCTGGTAAGTAAGATGATTCCTGCCCCATGGCTTCAGGGAGGCAGTGTAACACTTGCATCTATGGTACCGATAATATCTGCCGGCATACTTTTCGGCACAAAGTGGGGACTTTGCGCATCATTTTGCTATGCACTTATACAAATGATGTTCGGGTTTTATCCACCTCCTACCCAAACCGCAATTTACTTTATACTTGTGGTACTGCTCGATTACATATTTGCCTTTGGCGTGCTTGGGCTTTCAGGTATGTTTTATTCGGCATTTGGAAAAAAATATTTTGCAATACCCCTTAGTGCATTTATTGTAACTGCACTAAGGTATATATGCCACATTTTATCGGGCATACTTATATGGGGCGTGTATGCAGGTGAGGG
>JAZTXU010000129.1:0-10405 GCA_045636565.1 Acutalibacteraceae bacterium | reverse complement strand
AATCACCATATATATCATTTGTCTTCATAATGGTTTGTAACAACCAAAACAAGAAAATATTATGGTAAGAGAACCACCTATATCTGATTTACAAAGAAATTTTTCTCTAAATTCTGCCTTATGCATTCAGAGGTATTGTTTAAAATAAATAATTGATATTTTACTTGCTCTTTTTACATATTTAAAGTATTATATTAACAGATAGAATTCAAAAGGGGAATTTTTATGAAAATAGATATGCACACTCATTGTTTGCCGGTAAGCGGATGCGCTCATCATGAGCCGGAATTAGTACCTGAATTTTTAAAAAATGCAGGTATTGATGCCATTGTTTTAACGAATCATTATTGTAATTGGCATTGTAAAAAGCTTGGTGATACTTTTGAAGAACAGGCAAGGGTTTATGTTGATACATTCAAGCGTTGCAAAGAAAAGGGTGAAAGTCTTGGAATCAAGGTGTTTTTTGGTGCTGAAATTAAATTGGATAAAGAGGTAAATGCACCTGAATTTTTGCTTTACGGTTTAAGTGAAGAGTTGTTTTTAGAATCTTATCCGTTATATAATGTGTCACAAAAAGAGTTATTTGATTTTTGTGAGAAAAACGATATTGTAATGGTACAATCACATCCTTACAGAAGTGAGCAGGGATATTCTCCTGCTGATATGGACTATGTTCACGGTATTGAGGTTTATAATCCGCATTTGAGCTTTCCTGCAAGATATGAAGAGGCGCTTAAATTGGCGACCGATAATGATAAAATTAAAACCTCAGGCTCAGATTTCCATGTTAAGGAGCAGGCGGGTTTGGCAGGTATGATAGTACCTGACAGTATAAACGACCAATTTATGTTGCGTGACTTTTTAAGGGAGCGCAAGGCGGTTATATTCGACGAAGACGGTATAATGTTTGAAGAATAATACATAATATTAATAACTTGAAAACTAACACCCTTTTCCAGTTGGAATTGGGTGTTAGTTTTCTTTTCTGCCCATAAAATATTCCGCAGTGTTTGATTAAATCTTTAATTTTAAGTTTGGCTCTGTCGATTTCAATATGGTTATAGCTTTACTAAGATTTATTTAGTACATTTGCAAGTTGTTTTTGGGTGATATTGTTATCTTCTCTTAAAGCATACATCGCGCGATAATCTACAATTTGTTTATATCATCGCATGGATTGGATTAAATAATCACAAACTTGTTGACATTTCAACAAGTTTGTGCTATAATTCAACTTGTTGAAATATCAACAAGTTTCGTGGAGGATGTATTATGCAAGAAAGGTTTGAAACTTTTACGGTGTTAATTAACAGAATAAGCCGTAATATTCGAAAGATTAAAAACAGAGAAATGGCAGAATACAATTTACGAAGTTCCCATATTTCATGCTTGTATTATCTTTACATTTCTCCTAATACAACTGCTACTGAACTATGCGACCGTTGTGAGGAAGACAAGGCGACAATTTCACGAGCACTTGACTATCTTGAAAAAAACGGATTCCTTGTGTGTGAATCAAAAAGTGCAAAGAGATATAAAAGTCCGTTGATTTTAACTGAAAAAGGAAATGAAGTGGGCAAAAAGATATGGGATAAAATAAAAGAAGTTTTAGATTCTATAAGTAGTGCACTTACAGATGTTGAAAGGGCAGAGTTTTATCGCAGTCTTTCTGTTATCAGCAAAAGTTTAGAATCTGTTTAAATTAATAACATAATTAAGGAGATAATTTATGAAAACAAGAATTATTGTGGATTCCACTGCGGATTTAGTACCCGAAATTAAGAATATTGTACACACCGTTCCGCTTACAGTTCGTTTTGGAGAAGAAGAGTATATAGACGGTGTAACTATTGATCATAAGGCATTCTATGAAAAGTTGATTGAAACCGATGTGCATCCATCGACCAGTCAGGCGGCACCTTCAGCTTTTGAGACGGAGTATGAAAAGGCAAAATTGGCAGGGGAGTCGGTGGTTGTTATCACATTGACTTCTAAACTTTCAGGAACATATCAAAGTGCGGTGATTGCCGCAAATGATTATGATAATGTCTATATAGTAGATAGCGGAACGGTTGCTATTGGTGGCGGTATACTCGTGGAATATGCTTGCAAACTGCTTGAAGAAGGGTTTGAGGCAAAGGAAATTGCTGAAAAATTGGAAGAAGTAAAAAATAGAATTATTATTGTAGCTTTGGTCGATACCCTTGAATACCTTAAAAAAGGCGGACGAATTTCTAAAGCTGTAGCTTTTGCGGGCGGAGTATTCAACATTAAACCTGTGCTTTCTCTTACTAATGGTGATATCAATATAATCGGCAAAGCGAGAGGCTCTAAAATGGGAAACAATCTGCTTGTTCAAGAAATCGAAAAATCGGGCGGAGTAGATTTTACGATGCCACTACTTTTGGGGTATACCGGACTTTCGGATAATATGCTTCTTAAATACATTGAGGACAGTAAAGGTTTGTGGGACGGAAATGTAGATGAAATGCGTTATACAACAATAGGCAGTGTTATCGGAACGCATGCCGGCCCCGGTGCGGTTGCAGTGGCTTTCTTCAAAAAATAAACGAAAGGCAATGTTTAATGGCAAAGAAAATAAAAAATAAGCTCAGGTGGGTCCGTTTGGATAATGCAGCAAAGATTTATCCTGCGGCAAGGCGGAGAAATTGGAGTAATGTGTTCAGACAATCGGTAACATTGATTGACGATGTGGACGTTAGCGTTTTACAATCGGCATTGGATATTACCGTTAAGCGTTTTCCTTCTATTGCTGCGCGCTTGCGAAAGGGTGTTTTTTGGTACTATTTGCAGCAAGTGGAAACTGCGCCTGAAATCAGAGAAGAATATAGTTATCCGCTTACATATATGAATAAGGCCGAAATGCGAAATTGTGCTTTCAGGGTTATTGCTTTTCGTAACCGTATTGCGGTTGAGTTCTTCCATTCTCTTACCGACGGCACAGGTGCTTTGATTTTTCTTAAAAGTTTGGTAGCTGAGTATCTTGAAGAGAAATACAATATAAATATTCCCTTCGAAAACGGAATTGTTGATCGTAAATGTTCGCCGACAGAAGACGAATTGGAGGATTGTTTTCTTAAAAATGCCGGAAAAGTATCCGCAAGTCGTAAGGATACAAATGCTTGGCATATGTATGGTGAGTCGCAGAAGGACGGATTTTTGAATCTGACCTGCTTCAATTTACCGGTTAAAGAAACTTTGGATATGGCGCATAAGTATAATGTGACTTTGACGGTGTTTATAAGTGCGGTTATAATGAAGGCATTGTTTAATCTGCAAAATGAAAAAAATCCGAATGTAAAGCGGCAGAAACGAATCAAACTATTGATTCCTGTTAATTTGCGTCAACTTTTTCCAAGCAGTACGCTGAGAAACTTTGCTATGTATACCATTCCTGAATTAGACCCTCGACTTGGAGAATATACCATTGATGAAATATGTAAGATAGTTCATCATAAGATGGGAACGGATTTTACCGCAAAGCATATGAGTTGTGTTATTGCCACCAATGTGAATGATGAACGGAATCCATTAGTTCGTCTTATTCCGTTGCCGTTAAAAAATGTGGTTATGAAAGCAATTTTTGACAGTGTTGGCGAAAAGAAATCTTGTTTAACTCTTTCTAATATCGGTCAGGTGAAAGTTCCTGAAGTAATGGCAAAGTATATAAAACGATTTGATTTTATTCTCGGGGTTCAGGCTGCAGCACCGTATAATTGCGGTATGTTATCATTCGGTGATACTATCTATATCAATTTTATTCGTAACATTACAGAGGCAGATTTGGAACGGCACTTTTTTGCTGTTCTGCAAGAATTGGGTATTCCCGCCATGGTGGAAAGCAATCAGAATGAGAGGTAAATGTATGTACTGTATAAATTGTGGTGTAAAATTGGCAGACAGTGAAAAGAAATGTCCGCTTTGTAATACCGTTGTTTACCATCCCGATATTAAAAGGGTAGAGGGGCAAGAGTTATATCCCTTAAATAAGATGCCGAAAAGTAATTCCGGAACAAAAGCGCTGAACGGTGCAATTATTATTTTGTTTTTTATACCGATTCTTGTTTGTTTTTTTGCAGATTTAACGCACGATAACAAATTTAATTGGTTTTACTATGTTGCAGGGGCTTTGGCGGTTTCTTATGTTATCTTTGCCTTGCCTTTATGGTTTAAAAAACCAAGTCCTGCGATATTTGTTCCGTGTGATTTTGCCGTTATAGCATTATATTTACTAAATATCAATCTGGCAACAAAAGGAAGTTGGTTCTTGAGTTTTGCTTTTCCGGTAGTCGGAGGGTTAGGTATTATTATCAGCACGGTTATTATTCTTATGTATTACCTGCATAAAGGTAAACTTTATATTCTCGGCGGTGCGTTTATGGCTTTGGGCGCATTTATGCCACTCGTTGAATTTTTAATAAAGATAACATTTAATCTGCGTTTTACGGGTTGGTCAATATATCCGTTGGTTGTGATGATTCTCTTTGGCGGTTTGCTTATTTATTTTGCGATTAACGATGAGGCGCGTGAAATGATAGAGAGAAAGTTGTTCTTTTGATAAAAGTTTTAAAAGCACTGAATCTAACAATAAAAACAGCACTCTTTTCCAAACGGAATCGGGTGCTGTTTTATATATTATTTAGTTATATTTTCCGCTTTGTTCAGTGCTTCATCAATATGTAAGCAGAAATTTTCTTTGCCTACCTTATCATAAAAACCTGATTTTTTCATAACAAGCAAGGGTTGTTCGTTTACGTGGGAAAGAATAAGCCTTACATTTTGTTTTTCACACTTTTTATAAAGTTCTTCCAAAGCGCCAAGGGCGGTTGAATCAAGTGACGGCACTGCCCGCATTCTTAAAATCAAACAACGCGTGTGATCTTCAAAAATGATTTCGGGAATTTTATCCGCTACGCCAAAGAATAAAGGTCCGCTTATTTCATAAACTTGAATATCTTTGGGCACAACTTTAAGGTCAATACTGTCCTTGTCGGTATCGGGGTCGATATATTTCCAACCGCTTACAGTGGTTTCATCACTCATTCTTTTCATAAAGAGCATGGCGGTAAGCACCATACCCACAGCAATTGCCACAACAAGGTCGAATATAACGGTAAGCACAAAGGTTACAAGTAAAATCAGTATATCACTTTTGGGAGCGGTTTTTACAATTGATACAAACTTTTTCCATTCGCTCATATTATATGCCACCATAAACAGTATTGCCGCAATGGTTGGCATTGGAATAAGCCCCGCATAGGGCATAAGGAACAATAGAACCAGCAGAAGAACAATAGAGTGTACCATACCCGCAACAGGGGTTCTGCCACCGTTTTTAGCATTTGCCGCTGTTCTGGCAATTGCTCCCGTTGCAGGAATACCGCCGAAAAGCACAGATGCTATATTACCGACACCCTGACCCACAAGTTCAGCGTTAGAGTTGTGGCGGGAGTTTACCATACCGTCAGCCACAACGCAGGAAAGCAGGGATTCAATAGCCGCAAGAATTGCGATTGTGAAGGCATCAGGCAGAACGGCAGATATTTTATCAAAACTAAGATTCATACCTGCAAAATCTACTTTTGGCAGTCCAGATGGGATAGTGTAAAGGTCGCGGATAGTATAAACACCCTCTTCAAATCCCGGGAGGAATGCCACCATGAGTGCACCCGCTAAAACCGCTATAAGTGACGGTGGGATTCGTTTTTCAAATTTGGGATAAATTATAAGTATTGCAAGGCATACCGCACCCACAACAAGTGATTGCCAAGAAAATGTATCGATAAACTCAATATTGGCCTCCACTTTTTCTATTGTTTCAATAGGTTTTACAGAATCTGCGTATGTAAGACCGAGAAAATCCTTAATCTGACCGATAAGAATGGTAAGTGCAATACCCGATGTGAAGCCTGTTGTTATGGTGTGTGGGATGAATTTAATAAGCGAGCCGAAACGGAATATGCCCATTAAAATAAGCATAACACCTGCAAGAATTGTGGCAATAAACAGACCGTCCATACCTTGTGTTGCCACAATGCCTGCAACTATTGATGCAAATGCCGCTGTGGGACCCGCAATCTGTATACGGCTGCCACCGAAAAGCGAAACACAAAAACCTGCCGCTATTGCAGTGTAAATACCGCAGGCGGGCGCAACACCCGAAGCCAATGCCAAAGCAATTGATAACGGCAGGGCAATAATTGCAACAATAATACCCGCAATAATATCGTTTATAAACTGATTGGTTGAATAATTTTTTATTACCGAAAAGAATTTCGGTTTAAGGTAAAAACTTTTCAAACTGAAACATCTCCTTTTATGAAAATTATTATAATAGTTTCCGTATAAAATGTAAATGGCAATAGTGTATAATATTAACAGAAGTTTTATTAATAAAATGGTTATCTTACAAAATAACACCCTTTTCACATTGGAAAAAGGTGTTATTTGTTTTTTCGACCTATGAAATAGTCGGCTGAAACCTTGTAAAAATCACAAAGTTTGATTAAATCTTCAATTTTTAGTTCGGCTCTGCCCGTTTCAATATGGTTATAGCCTTGCTGAGATTTATTTATCACCTTTGCAATTTGTGCTTGGGTGATATCGTTATCTTCTCTTAAAGCACGCATTCGCTCTCTGTAATTCATAATCAATACCTCCACAAACACATAATACAGTACTCACAAATTGAGTATTGACAATTACTCAAAGATTGAGTATAATTATCTTGTTCGAATTTTGTCGAACCATAAAAAGGAGGTTTTATTATGAAAAAATTATTAGTAGGTATTTTATGTTTAACACTGTTGTGTTGTTTGGCAGGTTGCGATGGGGTAGATGGCGAAAATGTTACCGGAATTACCTCGACTGATAATATGGTCTTTTTTGAACCGGAATGTCCCGAATGCGGACATATTGGATTAACAGAATCCCTTAATGTTTGTGAGGGCGAAAGTTATACCGGAAAACGCGGATGTGATAAATGCTTTAAAATTTTTGATATATCAATAGAAAGATAAGTGGGTAAAAATGAAAGAAGAAACTAAGGCGTTATTATCAATGATAGCTTTAATAATGTATGGCGTTGGTATAGTTTTGTTTTTTGTAGGACTGTTTGATAGTTCGTATGATGACGCTTCGGCTATGAGAACAAAAATATTCTGCGGTATGATGGTAGGAGCTACTATTATTGGCGGAATAGCAAAAATGTCTAGCGGAAACGATGAAGATAATTCATAAATAGTTGATTAAGGGGCTGTCTCTCTGAACGAGACAGCCCCTATTTATTATTCAAGAATATTTGTTGTGATGTAATCAACACCCATTTTAATTAAACGCTCGGCATCGGTTTTATCATCACAAGTCCAACAGTTAACTTCAAGTCCCAAGCCGTGCAAATGGTCTACAATTTCTTTTGTGAGTGCGGGGTAATATACATCGGCATCAATTCGCTTTTCTTTCATTGTTTTAATGTGATTATCGTTCACATCTTTACCCACAAGCCATTGAATTTTAAGGTCTCCGCTTATTTCCCTGAGTTTAAGGCAATTTTCAAAATCAAATGAAATAAAAATCATACTGTTAAGATAGCTTTCTTTTTCAATGATTTCGAGCACTTTTGATAAATCGTTTTTTGAAAAAGAATTTTTGATTTCAAGTACACCAATTTTTTCATACTTTTTACAGATTTTAATATAATCGGAAAGTAAAGGAATCCTAATATCACGGCGGTTCGTTTTGCCGTCAAGGTCGGGTAAAATAATATCTTTAAAAGCATCGAAAGAACTTTTTTCAACATCAATGTTGTGTTTGCCTCCGCTCACTCTTTCGGTGGTTTCATCGTGTATCACAACAAATTCACCGTCAGCGGTTTTGTGAATATCTGTTTCAATCCCAAAATAACTTCTGTTCGCGGCGGCAATAAAGGCGGGATAGGTGTTTTCTCGTTCAAGACCGCTAAGACCTCTGTGAGCCACCATTTTAACACCTTTTTTATCAATTTTAACTGTATCCATTTTACAGCCTCCGATTAAAATATAACATAATTATTTTAACACATAAACATAATAAATACAATAAAAATAATGAGAAACCGGTAGCATAACTGGCGATAATTCGTTTGATAATTTTTCACCAAAAGAATATAATTTCAGTGTAAAAACTATTGTGTTCAGCATGAAGAATTTTACCACCACCAATATCACAAAATGACAAATATTACTAACAATTTGCCATTACAATTAAAAACTTGTAAATATATAATGAATAAGAGGTGTATAAAAATGAAGCTGCTTGTTATAACAGAAAATAATAGTGATTTTACTACTGTTTTGGAAAGTTGTGATACCGAGGTTTCTGTAATGAAACCCGAACGTGCTATATATGAAGATATATCACAATTTGATGCATATTGTATACTTACTCCGGGCAAATATTTGGATGCCAGACTTCGCGAGCGCATTGAAACAGAAAATATAAAAGGCAAACGGGTTTTTGGCGAGGCGATTGACTCTTATCGTGACATTTACTCTGCACCCCCAAAAAATACTGTTCGTAGCCGTTTGATATATGTTGAGCCGGAATCAATGGGTATTGAAGGTCTTAAAACAGGCGATATTTTAGATGATGAGAGCAATCTTATGGCAGAGCCTTATGTTTTGCCGGAAGATACTGTGCCGCTTTTTGTATATCGGCAATATATAGTTGCGCATACCCATACCGATATGAATCGCGAAGAAATTTTGAAGGATTCTAAGCCGGGAATATGGAAATGCTATGGCGGTACGGTTATGTTGACTTCGTTTAGGTTTAGTAACTTTAATAAAGCACGCTTTGCGCCGAGAAATGCCTGGGTGACACTTGTTTCTTATATTGCAGAATGGTTAACAGGAAGCAAACCCGCACAAATGCCTGAAAGCACCGTTAAATATGGTGCCGAAACAGATTTGAGCAACAGGGAAAGCTTTGAGGAACATCGTAAAACGACCATCAAAAAAGGATTGAAATGGCTCGAACAGTTTTTAGTGGATAACGGTAACGGAGGAATTCGCGAAGGCTTACAGCATGATATTGATCCTGAAGGTAATCAGACTTTAGCCTCAATCGTGCGTACCGATTGTTCGGGAGAATGTGCAGGCGCATTTAAAATGTATGCATCTATTTTCGAAAAATCAAGTTATGCTGAAATAGGAGAAAACCTTGAACGGTTTGTCTATGGACCAATGGTGGTTAAAGGCGGATTGTTAGACGGTATGATGCGTTGGACGGAACAAGCATGGGGTGTGTGTTATGGTGATGATGTGGCGAGGGCTGTTTTGCCGACACTTTACGAATGCTTGTTTTCGGGAAATGATAAATATTTTTCGCAAATTTGCCGTATTCTTGACTTTTTGGTTGAAACCACCGCTAAGGATGGAACAAGAGTATCACGCACAGATAATATAGCTTTAAATGAAAATTCTATTGCGGGATATCGGGCAACAGAAACGGGATATAATTCGGCACATTATAATTCTTATTACAGTGCCGCCTTGTTATTGGCTTATAAATGTGGTGGAGATAGCCGTTATCTTGAGGTTGGAAAACGCGGTCTTGAAACCCTTATGAATCTATACCCCGAAACAGTAAGAGAACAGAGTGAAACACAAGAAATGTGCCGCTTAATTTTGCCTCTTGCTATTCTTTATGATGTAACCAAAGAAGAAAAACACCGTGAAATGTTATACCGAGTTACAAACGATTTGCAAAAGGTGAAGCATCCGTTTGGGGGATACAGTGAATGGGATACCGGTTACAAGGCAAGAAGAAACCGTAATTCAAAAGATGATGAATGCTCTATTCTTACAGAAAACGGCGATCCCGTTGCAGATTTGCTTTATTCTTGCAATTTTCTTCCTATGGGATTTGCATATGCATATTTTGTAACCTCGGATGAATATTTTTATGATTTGTGGCGTAATATAGTGGAATTTTTTATACGCACACAGATTACAAGTGATAACAGTTTGATAGATGGCTCCTGGTGCAGGGCATTTGATATGGACCTTGTTGAAGCTTATGCCGCCCCACATGATAGCGGTTGGGCTACTTACAGCAGCGAGACGGGTTGGACAAGCGCAGAAATTATAATGGGCATGATGTTTATGGACATTGTCAAGAAGTATAGAAAGTAGGCGGCGAAATATATGGAATTATCTAAAGTATCTCAATTAAGAGAATTTTACCATAATCATTTATTTAAGGATATACTACCGTTTTGGATGCAATCTGATTTAATTGACAAGGAATACGGCGGATTTATTACGAGTGTTGACAGAATAGGAAAAAGCTACAACGATGATAAGAGCGTGTGGTTTCAAGGTCGCTGTCTTTGGACCTTCTCTAA
>JAZTXU010000128.1:0-5494 GCA_045636565.1 Acutalibacteraceae bacterium | reverse complement strand
TCGGTAAGTAATTGATAAGACTTTTTTCTTTACTTTTGTTTCGTATGTTGACAGTCTTGCTGCCCGTTTATCAACAGGTTAACCGTCCCTTATCTTACAATATACAAAAAACTGCTTGACAAGTGGGCTGTTGTAATGTATTGTACATACACAGAAACATATTGAAAAGTTATTTTAAGGAGTTAAATATGAATTTCAAAGAAATCGCAGAAAATAGGCAATCTTGCCGCAGTTATGATGCTACTCGCGCAGTAGAAAAAGAAAAAATCGACCAAATCTTAGAGGTTGCAAGGCTTTCTCCGTCTGCTTGCAATGGTCAGCCTTATTTTATAACCGTTTGCAAGGGTGAGACCGCGAAAAAAGTGGCTAAAGCCACCCAAAGCATGGGAATGAACAAGTTTGCGAGCAAAGCACCGATTATGCTTGTAATTTCCGAAATGCCTTATGTTAAAACGGCGGCAGTGGGAGCAAAACTTAAAAAGAACGATTACCGCTCGATCGATATAGGTATAGTATCTGCTTACATCACAGCCGAAGCGACCGCGCAGGGACTTGACACTTGCATTCTAGGCTGGCTTGATGATATGAAAATCCGTGAAATCTGCGGTTTGGATGGCGCCGTTAGGCTTGTTATAACCCTGGGTTATGCATCGGCAGATGATAAGTTACGCACCAAAAAGCGCAAGGATATGGACAAACTTGTGAAAATTATTGAAGAATAAGGAAATAGAATCACAACCCCAAATTCACTCTGAAAGTTCAGGGTAGATTTTGGGGTTGTATATTTTTAATCTAAATTAAATATTCCGCTTTCAAGCGCACTTCTTGCGGCTAATATGTATTTACTCTTATCAAGCGGGTCAACGCTTCTTCGTTTAGAGGTGGCTCCAAGTTCCAAAGGACATTCTTTATAGCTATGAAGTTTCACACTCATAGTGCCTCGGCCACCTGTAAACATGGCAAGGGTGATTGGGTAATCAATGCTTGACTGAACGGGAATAAGGGCAGTAAGTATAACTCGGTCACCATCGTGGATACTTTCAACCACCTCGCCGCGCATAGCGATAACATCACTCATCACGCGACCTACATAATCATTCGGTAGTGTGAATCTTGCTTCAATAATCGGCTCTAAAAGTGTGCTGCCGCCACGGTTTAAACCGTCCTGAATAGCCATCGGCGTTGCTACTATAAAATCAAGCGGATGCGTATGCATTAAGTGGTGTTCACCATCTACTAATTTAATATTAACATCGGTTACCTGCCAGCCGAGTCGCCCTTGATTCAATGCAATCGGAATAGCTTGCTCAACCTGATGTTGATACCGTTCCATAATTTTTCTAACCGGAACAGATGAAGAAAAAGTCACTCCGCTACCTCTGGGTGCCGGCTCGATTTCAAATTTAAGAACTGCCCAGCAGGGCTTAGGCATAGTGTATGCCACAAAGCCCTCGCAAGGAGCGGATACAGTCTCCTTATAAATTATTGCAGGAGTTCCAAATGTTACACTTAAATCAAAACGGGTTTTAAGTAATTCTTCAATTATTTCCAACTGTATAGTACCCATAACCCGTAGATGCAGTTCGTTGAACATACGGACGTATTGTATTTGAAGCAGTGGGTCTTCGCCCGATAAAATATCACACGCGCGGCGAAGTTCGGGCATTTGTTCAGGAGTTTCAGGGATAACCTGAACTGCTATAAGCGGTGTTCTTAAAGTGCCTGGTTCAATCTTTCGTTCGAGGTGGTCATTTTTACCTAAAATCTGACCAATCTGAATGTTGCCAAGTCCGTAAACAATGCCGATTTCACCTGCAGATATTCTGCCTGACGGATTCATATTTGCATCGTAAATTTGTGTGATTTTGCTTTGAACAAGTTTAGGCTCGCCCGTGAGTGGGTCTATTCCCATGTCAATAGTAATCGATTCACGGGTTTCAAGTTTTCCGCCGTATAATCTCACCCAAACTCCGCGCCCTAAATTTTTATCATGACCTGCGGCAAAAACAACTCCGCAAAGTGCATCTATATGCTTAGGAGATGGAAGATATGTTATAATACTGTCAAGCAATTCCACAACGCCGTCATCCTTTAAGGCGGAGCCGGACAGTACGGGGAAAGCTTGATTTTTTGAGGTGAGTTCTGTTAATTTTTCTTTTAAAAGATTTTGTGAAAACTCCTCGCCGTTTAAATATCGTTCAAGTAAGTCATCCGAACTTTCACAAATGAGTTCATTTATAGCATCCGTGTCAGTAAGAATAACAGCTTTCGAGGTGAGGAGTCGCCTTATTTGAGCAAAAACCTGCGGAACATCGGCGTTTTCCCGATCAGTTTTATTTATAAAAAACAACACCGGTATATTTTGCTTGGTCATAGCCTCAAACAAAACCTCGGTTTGCGGTTGCACACCCTCGGCGGCGCATACAACTAAAACCGCACCATCCAAAGCCCACATAGAACGTTCAACCTCAGCCGAAAAATCAACGTGACCGGGTGTGTCGATAAGATTGATTTGAACATCGTTATATTCAAATGAAACGCAAGTGGCTTTAACCGAGATTCCGCGTCTTCGTTCAACCGGTAGGTTATCGGTATGAGCAGTTCCTGAATCAACACTACCAATAGAACGGATAGCGCCTGCATGGGATAGAATTTGTTCGGTTAGTGTGGTTTTTCCGGCATCAACATGGGCAAAAATGCCAATATTTCTCATTTTTTTCATTAATTATTTACTCCTGTTATTATTCGGAAAAAAGGTTCTTTAAATCATCGATGTCATAAATTTCACCTTCATATCTGTTATGAAGGTTTTTCTTTTTGCTTTGGTCGACTGTGAAAATTATATTTATACTGTAAATAACTGCAATTTTTATATGTTTACTAACATTTTTCGTAAAATACTTTTTCGCTTTTTTATAAAGTGGGTCACTAATCTTTAAAATATCAGGAATTTGCACCGACGAGGAGCAACAAAGCAAATCACAGAGGATTTTTTCGCGCAGTATTTCCTTATCGCATTTTGCACTAAAGAAATCGTAAAGTTTTTCTGCGTAATCACATAACTTTATATTGTTTCCGTTCACTGCGTTTCCAAAATCATTAAAAAGGTCAAAAGGAGAAATTCCAACATCTTCGGTCAGATATTCTAATGTAAATAGGAAACGTCCACTGTTATAAAGCCTGTCAAGAGCATCCTCACAGTTTTTGAGCATCTTTATTTCTTCTGCCGAAAGGCAGGGGGTAGATATAATCTCATAAGGCGGCTCAGGGTTAAAAGTACAAGGATATTTTTCACTATTTTCACGCATCTGTGCACCGTAAAGCAGTTTTAAAAAGCCCATTTGAAGCATATGCGCTTTAAGGGAATAACCAATATTAAAACTGTTTTTGAAACTTTCAAGGTCTTCGCCTGTAAGCCCTGCGATAAGGTCAATATGAATGTGCATATTTTTAAAACTTATAAGTTTTTTGATATTTTCTATAAGTTTTTTAGTGTTGGTTTTGCGGTTGACGGTTTTTAACACTTCTTCGTTAAAAGTCTGCATTCCAATTTCAAGTTGTACCGCACCGTAAGGCATAGATGATAAGATTTCGAGTGTGCTTTCTCTTAATATATCGCCTGCAATTTCAAAATGAAAACACACGTTTTGAGGGATTGCTTTGCCGTAATTTTCTTTAATAAACCAAAGAATTTCGTTAGCCCGTTTTTCGTTTGCATTAAATGTGCGGTCAACAAATTTTACCGTTTGTGTGCCGGAGTTTGCAAGTTTAATTATATCTTCTTTAACCCTGTTTAAATCAAAAAAGCGAAGCGGTGAGCATCTTCCTGAAAGGCAGAAAGCACAGCGATAAGGGCAGCCTCTGGCGGTTTCAATATAAGCCATTCTGCCGTTAAGATTATTTAAAAAATCATCACTGAAAGGGGAAGGGGGAGTGTCTGAATATTCTTTTTCGGGTATGACAATAATTTTCCCATTTTGCCTGTATGTGAGCCCTGAAACAGAGAATAAATTGCCGTTCATATTATCGAGAAAGTCGGGGAAAGTCCATTCACCTTCGCCTGAAAGTACAAAGTCAATAAACTCGTATTTTTCTAACACATCTTTACTGCGATATGCCACCTCGGGTCCGCCGAGAACAATTTTAGCGGTACAGTTTTGCTTTATTAAGCGGCAGATTTCCAAGGTTTTTGTAATGTTCCATATATAGCAGGAAAAGGCTACAATATCGGGATTTTCGTTTATGATTTTGTGGGCAAAATTTTTAGTATCGCCGTTAATGGTGCTTTCAAAAACTGAAATATCATGTTCTTCTTTTGAAAATTCACGAACACCTGCCGCTAAACACCAGGGTGATAGCGATGCGTGCACAAACTTTGAATTAAGACAAGAAATAATAACCTTCATAATTTATCCTTTCCTAATACGGACAATAAGATTATAAAAATTGTATCATATATTTAGAATAAAATAAAGCGTTTTTTGTTTTGACAAATAAAAAGAAAAAGGGCGGTAACTGCCGTCCTTTTAAAATGAAGCAGATGTCAGACAAAAAATCTAACACCTGCTATTTATGTTTTTAAGTTAAAAAATTAAAATTTAATTACAGAAGCTACGAACAAAATTATAATTATAATTGGCAGCACATAGGTGAAATAAGGGCGCATAACCTTGGGCATTTTAAGTCCCTTGCCTTCGTTAACTTCGGCGAAATATTTTTTCCAACCCCAACCGTAGCGGGTGGTACAGAAAAGAAGATAGAACAAACTGCCGAGCGGTAGCATAATATTGGATACTGCAAAGTCCTCTAAATCCATAATACCTCTGCTGCCGATTCCAATACCCGATAACAGGTTGAAACCTAAAATGCAGGGAAGTGAAAGCGCACTTACCAACAAAATATTAATAAGAGCCACTTTTAATCTGCTTAATTTTGTGAGTTCAAGCCAGAATGACATAATGTTTTCGAAAACTGCAATAACGGTGGAAAGTGCTGCAAAAATCATAAAGATAAAGAACAATGCACCGATTATTCTGCCTGCAGACATTGAATTAAATATACTTGAAAGTGTGGTGAAGAGGAAACTTGCATCCACAGTTGATGCATCGGCAGTTACACCGTTATTGTATGTAAAGCAGGCAGGGAAAATAATAAGTCCTGAAATAAGCGCAACGGCGGTATCAAGCGATAAAATAGTTACCGCTTCACCTGTAAGGCTTCTGTCTTTACTTATATAACTGCCGAAAATTGCGATTGAACCGATACCTATGCTTAAAGTGAAGAATGCCTGACCCATAGCGGCTGAAAGAACGGTCCAAAGTCCATGTTGTTTAATACCGTCAAGGTTCGGGATTAAGTAAAATTTAAGCCCTTCGCCGGCTTTTGAAAGTGTACACGAATAAATAGCAAGACCTATCATAAGAGCAAACAGGGCTATCATCATCCATTTGGTGATTCTTTCAACTCCCTTTTGAAGACCCAACGAGCAAATACC
>JAZTXU010000127.1:0-6982 GCA_045636565.1 Acutalibacteraceae bacterium | reverse complement strand
TCAAGTTCACTCATTACATCATCCAACAAAAAGCATGGACTTTCACCGACATTTTTCTTAATAACCTCTGCCTCGGCAAGTTTTAGGGATAGCGCAACGCTTCTTTTTTGCCCTTGTGAAGCAAAACTGCGGGCAGAAAATGAGTTTATTTTAAATTCCAAATCATCTCTGTGAGGGCCTATTGATGTTACCCCACTAAGCATATCTTCTTTGCGCGAAAATTTAAGTTTTTCACAAAAATCTTCCTCAGCGGTGGATAAATAAATCATATCAAAAAATTCTTTACCCGAGGAAATTCCCTCATAAATATTTCCTAAAAAATGATTTAATTCTGCAACATATTTTAAACGCAGTTTTACTATTTTTTCACCGTTTTCGGCAATTTCTTTTTCAAAAACATCAAGCATTATAGAAAGAGTTGAATCATATCTCAAATCCTTAATAATTTTGTTTCTTTGAGTAACTGCCCTTGTATATTTTTTTAAAATTTCAATATAAGAGGGATAAAGTTGACCTATTGCGGTATCTAAAAATTTTCTTCTGTGAGATGGACCTTCGCCAACTATTTTTAAATCTATCGGTGAAAAAATAATTGCATTAAAATTGCCCGCCAAAGAATGAGCAGATTTTAATTTATTACCGTTTAGTGTGGCTATTCTTTTTTCTTTTACTTCAATTTTAGCTTCTTTTTCTATTTCTTCCGAAATAAAATCCATATTTATTGTTGTTTTATCGGCACCGAATTTTACAAATTCATTATCCTTGGCACCGCGAAAACTTTTAGCGCCTGTAAAAAGCCAGATAGCCTCTAAAAAATTGGTTTTTCCCTGAGCATTTTCACCGCAGATAACATTCATTTTATCACACGGCAACAAAATTTCTTTTTCTATGTTTCTGAAATTTAAACACTCTATCCTTTTAACTATCATATTATAGTAAATCCATTACCTTCAAATTCAACAGTGTCACCTTTGTGAAGTTTTTTACCGCGCATGGTGCAAACTTCACCGTTTACTTTAACTTCACCATCCTGAATCACAATTTTAGCGTGACCGCCGGTTACTACCATATTGGCGAGTTTCATTGCACTGTCAAGTCTTATAAAATCTTCTTTAATTGATATTTTCTCAAATTCCATTATTTTAACCTCATCGGCATAATCATATACTTAAATTCTTCACCATCGGGCGGTAAAATAAGCACACCTGCATTTGGTCCGTTAAATAAAATCTGAATTGTTTCAGCCTCACACGCTTTAAGTGCTTCAAGCAAATATCTGCTGTTAAGACCAATTTCAAAATTATTACCTTCCAACTTAACATTAAATGTTTCGGTGGCACGACCCATTGAAGTGGCACATGTAAAAATAACATTAAGTTCATTAAAATAACAACGAACAGGAGTTGAAAAAGATTCACTTATTAAAAGTGAAACACGCTCAATCGTGTTTATTAAATCTCTTGTGTTTATAACCACTCTTTGAGTATGTTCTGCGGGAATAGTTTTCTTGTAATTTACAAATTCACCGTCAATTAATCTTGAAATAAAACTGTAACCGTTAATATAGAAACTTATAAGCCTGTCAGAAACGTTTATTTCAACTTCTTCGGTTTCTTCCCCTATAAGTTTTACAGCCTCTCCCAGAGCCTTTGAGGACACTGTAAAGTCTATATTAATATCACTGTTATTTTTTTCTTTTCTTATTGCTAATCTGTATCCGTCAATCGCAACAAGTTGAATGAAACCGTCAAACAAAGAAATATTAACACCTGTAAGAATAGGTTTTGCTCCTTCGTTTTGTGCTGCGGCAAATAAAGTTCCTTTTACCATTTCAGATAAAAGTTTACCGTCAACCTTTAATTGATTACCGTCAGCAACGGCGGGCATTTCGGGAAAATCTGTTGCTGCCATACCCATAATATCAAAACTTGCCTCACCGCTTTTAATATTGCAGTTAAGTTTACTGTCAGCCGAAATTTCAACAGAAATACCATTCATTCTGCGAAGAATATCTGCAAGTAATCTTGCATTTATAACAATATCGCCTTCTTCATCGCATTTAGCATAAATTTCCTTTTTCATACCCATTTCAAGATTATAAGAAATAAGGGTTATTTTACCCTGCTCTGCTGAAATTAAAATACCTTCCAGTACAGGCATTGAGGTTTTTAAGCCTACCGCTCTTTGAAGATGATTAACGGCTTCTAACAGTTTTGCGCGTTCAACAGAAAAAATCATATTTTTTCCTCCTAAAAAAGAAATAAAAAATAACAGTAGTATTATATATGGTGGAAAGTGTGGATAAGTAATTGAAACCCTATTTAACACTTAAAATTTTGAGTTTACAGTTTTGTTTATAAAAATTGAATAAATAGGATAACTTTTTTTATCCACACCCTGTGTTTATAATTAATATGTTTATAAACGTTTATATAGTGGATAATTTAAAGCAAAAATTAAGGGTTAAAATGCATTTTCATTTGTGCTTTGAAGATTTTTAATAATATCATCAACCAATTCTTTTTGGAACGGCTTGTCCTTCAAAAATTCCTCAATTTTACTGCAATTGTGAAGAACTGTTGAATGGTCACGTCCAAATTTTTCGCCAATAGATTTATATGATAAATCGGTGGTTTCTCTTGCAATATACATTGAAACCTGGCGGGCAAGCACTAAAGATGCAGTTTTTCTGTTTGAAAGAATATCTGTTTCGGAAACATTATAAGTTCTTGCTACCTCTGCAATAATCTTTTCAATCTTTATAGGTTCAGGTTGATAATCGCTTATTATATCCTTAATAAAGCCCTGAACGGTTGAAATTGTGGGTGTTTTATTAAGAATTGTAATATAAGCCTGAAGTTTTTTAACAACACCTTCAATCTGGCGGGTGTTAACTTTTATATGTTCAGCAATGTAATAAACAATGTTTTCACTAAGTTCAATATTTAATTGCTCCGCCTTTTTGATAATAATACCAACCCTTGTTTCAAAATCGGGAGTGGTAATATCAGCAAACATACCCCCTTCAAGACGGGATCTTATCCTGTCATTAAGGGTTTTAACCTCACGGGGTGGACGGTCAAGCGTTACAACTATTTGTTTATTGTTTTGAAGAAGTGTGTTAAAGGTATTAAAAACCTCTTCCTGTGTTTGTTCTTTACCGGCAATAAAATGAATATCATCAATAAACAAAACATCTAAATTACGGTATTTTGTTCTGAAATCATCCATCGTGCCAAGACCAAGTTTACCTTCTTGCAAAGCGTGAATAAGTTGATTGGTAAATTCTTCGCTTCTTATGTATTCAATTTTTTTCTGCGGAAATTTTTTCTTTATATGATTTTTAATTGCAAGCATAAGATGTGTTTTACCAACACCTGAAGGTCCGTAAATCACAAGTGGGTTATAAGTAACACTCGGATTTTCGGCAACCGCCAATGATGCCGCGTGGGCAAAGCGGTTTGTTGAACCCACGATAAAGTTCTGGAATGTGAAGAAATCTTCAAAAGAAAGACCTTCACTGAACTGCTCAACGTTTTTTATTTTTTCTTCTTCGTCCTCATAAATTATAACAACGTTAACATTTATTCCGGTTACGTTTTTAAGCGCATTTTTTAATATTTCAGTGTAATTATCTTCAATTACTGTTCGCATATATTCGTTATTAATAGAAATTACAAATTCACCTGAATTAAAGGAAACAGGCTTTAAATCTTTAAAAAAGCAATTAAAAGCAACTTCTGTTATGGTTTTTTTACATTCTTCACAGACTGCTTCCCAAATATCATCTATTGAATTAATAGCCATTAATTAAAACCTCCTTTGTATTTGTATATATATTTATAATATTATATTAATCTAAATTAGTATAACATAAAAAATAAAACATTTCAACTTTTTTTGGTGGAAAAGTTGTATAATTTTTAAAAAAAAAGAAAAAAATTAAAGAAGATAATAAAAATGCTTAAAAACGGAGAATATTTTAATTATGAGAACTGATTTAGCAATAGAATCACCATCCTTTTTTCCCGCTCATCCTTTATTAAGTAAAATAAAAACCATTTGTAACCGCAATATTGAAAAAAATATTTTAAAAATTGAAAACACAGAGGAAGAGAGGGTAACAGGAAAACCTAAAGGGGATTATATAACCCTTAAATTTCGCGATTTAATGAAGTTTGATGAGGGGAATGAAATTGAAAAAGAAATTATTGAATCGCTCAGAGATTTAAATGCACACAATTATAAAAACATTTTAGTTGCAGGTCTTGGAAATGATGAAATAACAAGTGATTCAATAGGCCCTAGAGTTGCTAAAAAAATATTTGCAACAAGGCATATAAAAGGGGAAATTTCGGAAAAAATAGGCTTAAAGGGACTTAAAAGTGTTTCGGTGATTGCGCCCGATGTTTTAGGTAAAACGGGAATAGAAACGGTTGAAATTATTAAAGGGGTGGCGGCAAGGGTAAAACCCGATTTAATAATTGTGGTGGATGCGCTGGCGGCGGCGAGTTTTAAAAGACTCTATACCACAGTTCAACTTTGCAACACGGGAATTTCTCCGGGTTCAGGGGTAAAAAATGCCCGCAAGGAAATAAGCCAAAAAACAATGGGAGTGCCGGTTATTGCTATTGGTGTGCCAACGGTGGTTGATGCAAAATCGCTTAGTTTTGAACTTACGGGGAAAGAATCACTTTTAAATACCGATTTGATTGTAACACCAAAAGACAGCGACATTCTCCGACATAAAATAACCGAGATTATTTCTTCGGCGTTAAATATTTTTCTTCAACCGGAAATAGATCCTGAAATCATAAAAGCCTTGGTATAAACAGAAAAAATTCCGCATATTTTTTAAAGAAAAAGAAGTGGAGTTGAAGAAATGAAAAACGGTGCAGTTTTAAGATTTGTAACAGTTTGTGTAATTTGCGTGTGCGTTATATTTTATAACATTTCCACCAATTTTGATTTTTTCGAGGTAACTGCTGCACCAAAGGTTTTAAATTCTGTTTACATTCCTTCAAACAGATATGAAGAAATAGAGGAAAAAGAAAAAGAAGAAAACAAAACAGAAAGCACACCAACCAAAAAAGAGGAACCAAAAAAAGAAACCGCAACCGAAAGTGTTGCGGCATCAGTTGGGGCAATAAAGGGCAAAATTCAAACAAGATATATTTCGCCTTATAACTCAAAATTAGTTTATGATAAGGTCTATATGAAAAATAACACAAACCTTAAAATTGATATAAAATCACTGCTTAATGAAAAGATAAATTTTAAAATAGAAAAAGAAAAAGGACCACAGGTTTTAATTCTCCATACCCACGCAACCGAGGCTTTTTTTATACAAAATACCGATTATTACACAGAAAAGTATAATTCTCGCTCAACAAACAATCAAAATAATATGGTAAGAATAGGAGAAGTAATTACCGAAAAACTTAATAAAGCAGGAATAGAAACCATACATGATAAAACCCTTCACGATTACCCGAATTATACCGGAAGTTATTCAAGAGCGGCAGAAACAATAAACAAATATCTTAAAAAATATCCTTCAATTAAGATTGTTCTTGATTTGCACCGCGATGCCGTTACGGCAGACAACGGCGATAAGGTAAAACTTGTTACAAAAATAAACGGTAAGCAGGCGGCGCAGGTTATGCTTGTTATGGGAAGTCAGAGCGGAAGCGTAACCAATTTTCCAAAATGGCGCGAAAATTTAAAGTTAGCGGTAAGATTGCAACAAAAAATCGAGCAGAAATATCCCACCCTTGCCCGACCGCTCACATTAAATTCCAAGAATTATAACGAAAGCCTCACCACGGGCTCACTTTTAATCGAATTTGGCACCGATGTAAACACCCTTGAAGAAGCTCTCTATTCCGCCGACCTTGTGGGCAACGCTTTGGCAGAAATGCTCAATGCACCGCTGTGAAAAACTGCGTTTTTCAGGTAAGAAGTAATAGTGAAAAGTGAAGAGGTATTGTGTCTGCGACGCGGCGTGCCGCCGAGGCATTTCGTGGAGGTTTTATTATATGCCGAATTTCCACCCCGATGGTAAGTTTGTGATATATCTATTTGAAAATGTTTGATATGTAAATATACCTTTTGTAGGGGAAGGCCTCCCGGACGCCCGTAGGCAAAGATGAAATTTAGCGGGATGTCGAGGACGCCATCCCCTACGAAATGTCAATTAACCTCGCGTAGGGGTCGATGAGTCTCGCACTGCGGTGCTCGGTCCCTCGTCGACTCTGACAGTCCACAGAACTGTCATTCAGTACCGACTCGCACGCTAAAGCTACCTACATCGACCCGAAAAAAATTCACAATAATTACGAGGGACGATGTGGGCATCGTCCCCTACAAGATATATCAATTTGCATTTAAAACATCCTGATAAATTGTTAATTTAACGGTGAGTAAATTGCTTTAAAATTCGCCTTCCCCAGCGGAGAAGGGGGACCGCGTAAGCGGTGGATGAGGAGAGAAAATTCAGCAGAGTTCAAACGGTTATCTTCTCATCCGTCACTCGTTCCTCGTGCCACCTTCTCCGCTGGAGAAGGCTTACTGACGATACAATTTACTCCCCGACAAATTGTAATTTATCGATATATTGCTTTGCAATTCGATATTTTTGCCCTGCAAAATCGATATATTTTCCTTACAGAAAATTCGATATGTTTGTTCTCACAAACTCGATATGATATAAATCCCCCTCGCCCCGCAGGGCATATCGAGTGCGGAGCACATATCGAGCGACTTAAGGCGCATATCGAAAATCCTGCAAAGGATTTATATCGAGAGTGAGACATTTGTCTCACTCATAAACTATAATTTATCGAGTGCCTCGACTGTCAATCCGTGGAGGTTGTGTTTTTTGCAGAACCTTAACCCTAATGGCAAGCGTGTACGCTAAATTGGGGTTTATCACACTTATTTGTTGGCTTGAATATTAAAAGGCGGTTAAATCCTCTTGAAA